>DATBBS010000540.1:0-6273 GCA_036270895.1 Xanthobacteraceae bacterium | reverse complement strand
GTTTCTCGCCGACCGCAGCCTGATCGGACGCGGCGGCGCGACCGTGATGGCGCAGATGACGGTCGCGGTCGCACTCGGGGCGCAGACGCCCGACCATTGGAGCCATCACCTCGCCGACACCATCCGGGCCGGCCGCGGGCTGACGGACGAGCGCCTGGCGCGCCTGCTGTGCGAGGAAGGCCCGGAATGCATCCTGGAGATGGACCGCTGGGGCGTGGGCTGGGCCCGCCACGACGGCCACATCACCCAGGCGATGGCGCCCGGCCATGACCGCCCGCGCTGCGCCTATGTGGATTTCCTCAACACCGGCCCGGCCGTGTCGAAGACGCTGCGCACCATCGTCAACAGGACCGCCGGCATCCGCAAGGCCGGCGATATCCTGGTGGTCGATCTCGTGCGGCACGACGGCGAGGTTACGGGCGCGGTCGCGCTCCATCTCGGCAGCGGCGCACCGGTGACGATCGCCGCCAAGGCGACCGTCGTGGCGACCGGCGGCCTGACGCGGCTCTACCGCCGCAATAGCGCCTCCGCCAACATGGGCGGCGACGGCTATGCGCTGGCGTTGCGTGCGGGCGCTCCCCTCATCGACATGGAATTCGTGCAGTTCTTCCCCATCGGGCATCTGGCGCCGCGGCTGATCGGCATGGACCCGATCATGTGGGATCCGTTCCGCTACAAGCTGGGCGGCCGCCTGCTCAACGGCGAGCGCCAGGAATTCACCTCGCGCTACGGCACGCCGGAGGACGGCAAATACGTCATCACGCGCGACCTCGCCACCTATGCGATCATCAAGGAGGTGGAGGCCGGGCGTGGCTCGCCCCATGGCGGGGCGTATCTGAGCTTCGAGCATTGCTCGGCCGCCGCGTTGCGCGCGGCTTTCGGGCCGGTAATCGACCGGCTCGCCGCCAACCACATCGATCTGACAAAAATGCCGGTCGAGGTCGCGCCGATCGCGCATTATCACATGGGCGGGATCATGGCCGACGCCCGCATGCAAACCGAGGTACCGGGCCTGCTGGTTGCCGGGGAAGCGGTCGGCGGCGCCAACGGCGCGAACCGGCTGTCCGGCAATGCGATCACCGAGGCACTGGTGTTCGGCCGCCGCGCCGGCGCTAGCGCGGCCGCGCGCGCCCGCAGCCAGCGCCAAGGCTTCCGGCCGGCGGACGCGCGCGCGGCGCTCGACCTCGTGACGGCGGATGGCGGCCCATCCGATCTCAACACCGCGGCCATGATCCAGACCCTGCAGGCCACGATGGCGGACGATGTCGGCCCGTTCCGCACTCGGGCGAAGCTCGCGCGCGCGCGCGCCACCATCGACGAGCTCGCGGCCGCGCTTGGCGAGCGCCCGGCCGGCGACGGCCAGCCTTTCGACATGCGGCGGATCGACTGGCTCGACCTGCGCAATGCGCTCCTGGTCGCCCGCATCGTCACCGACGCCGCGCTGCGGCGGACCGAAAGCCGCGGCGCGCACCAGCGCGAGGACTTTCCCGGGATGGAGCCCGACTGGCAGGTCAACCAGACGGCGCGCCTCTCGGGCGGGCGGCTCGCCATCTCGTCGGTGCCGGTGACCGCCGAGGTCGCGGCGCAATGAGCGATAGCGCCACGCTCAAGGTCTGGCGCGGCCTCGACACAACGGCGGGGCATTTCGAGACCTATGAGGTGCCGTTCGAGGCCGGCCAGTCGGTGCTCGACGGGCTGCGCTGGATCCGCACCAACCGCGACCCCTCGCTGGCGATCCGCTTCTCCTGCATCAACGCCAATGCGTGCAAGGAATGCATGATGGAGCTCGACGGCGAGACCGTCTACGCCTGCACGGCGCGGCTCGAGCCGCGCGTCATGGAGGTGAAGCCGCTCCACAACAAGAAGCTGGTGCGGGATCTCGTGACCGAGATCGCGCCGCCGGCGGAGCGGTTCAAGGTTTAATGACGCGGCACTGACTCACATTCGGTCATGCCCGGCCTTGTGCCGGGCATCCACGTCTTAATAGCATGTGCAGCATCCAAGACGTGGATGGCCGGGACGAGCCCGGCCATGACGACGCTGACAACGCGGAAACGCCATGCCCGACATCCCCATCACGGTCGCGAGCGGCGATTATGACCGCGTGCGCGCGTTGCGCGAAGGCACGGTGAGCATCGCGGGCTGCGCGGTGAGCTATTCGACGGTCGAGGCCAATGCGCTGTTCATCCGCAACCTGAAGAACCACGAATTCGACGTTTCCGAGATGTCGTTCTCGACCTACATCACGCTGAGGGACCGTGGCGCCCATCACTACACGGCGGTCCCCGTGTTCCTGTCGCGCGCGTTCCGCCATTCGGCAATCTTCGTGCGCAGCGACCGAATCGCCTCGCCGGCCGACCTCAAGGGCAAGCGCGTCGGCACGCCGGAATATCTCACCACCATGCTGGTGTGGATGCGCGGACTCTTATCGGACGAATACGGCATCAAGCCGTCCGATCTGCGCTGGCGGCTCGGCGGCATGGAGCAGCCGTCGAACAAGACCACTCCACCCGAGCCGGTGGCGGGCGTCGAGATCGAAAATATTCCGGCAGGCAAGACCCTCGCCGGCATGCTGGCCGACGGCGAGATCGATGCGATCTTTTCGGCGCGCCCGCCGTCGTGCTTCGTCAAAAGCGCGCCCAACGTGGGCCGCCTGTTCGCCGACACCCGCGCGGTCGAGCAGGCGTACTACAAGAAGAGTGGCGTCTGTCCCCTCATGCACGCGGTCGGCATCCGCAACTCCCTGGTCGCGCAACATCCCTGGATGGCGCGCGCGATATTCGACGCCTTCCTCAAGGCCAAGGAGATGGCGCTCGCCGACCTGCAGAAGCTCGCCGCCTTTTCGGTCACCCTGCCCTGGGTCGAGGCCGAATACCGCGCCACGCAGGCGGTGCTCGGCGCGGACATCTGGCCGTACGGCCTTGAGGAGAATCGGAGGGCGATCGAGACGCTGTGCCGGTATCTTCACGAGCAGGGATTTACGCAGCGGCGGATGGGGGCGACGGAGTTGTTCGCCGCAATGTAGCCCGCGCCCAACGCCGTCAGGCGCATCCCCGCTTCGGGCTCGGCCTTCTGTAAAGTTTCCCATTCACTGCAAGTTTTAACAATTTTTCCATACTCGCTTTAAGCTAAGGCGCAACTTTGCATTCGAATTAAAGGACCTGCAACTGGCGCCGCCTAGGCTGTCGCCCGCGACCATCAGGGGCGTTTCTTCCATGATTACGCAGGTCTCCAACAGGCAAATCGGGTGGGTCCTGGCGACGTGTGTCGCGGGCGTCGTCGCCCTCAGCCAGCTGTCGCATCCGGGGCGCGCCCTGACGATATCGACACCAGCCACGACCGCCGCCACGCGCGAAGCGCAGGCGCCGGGATTCGAGACCGATATTGCCGATCGTGGCGCTTCCCTGCTGGTGGCGTGCCGGCAGGATGCACGACAGCTGTGCGCAAACGTGGTGCCTGGCCAGGGCCGCGTGGTGCGCTGCCTGGCGGAACGGCGCAACGACCTTTCGGAGTACTGTCAGTCCACCATGCTGCAGCGGCGCCTCAATCTCGGACGCCTGCGGCGGACGGCGCAGGACTAGCTGCGCCCGGCGCCAGCGCGCATCGCCACCATGCGCTGGATCATCCGATGCCCCGTGAGGGCCGACGCCCTCACGCCGACTCCAGTAAAATCTCCACCAGCCGGTCCGGCATGTCGACCATGACGTCGTGGCCGCATGGCACCTCGTGGGTGCGCCAGGACGGATCGGCCTTCTTGGCCGCGTAGTATTTGTCGAAGGCGGGCTGCGGATAGACCGGGGCGCGAATGTAGGTCTTCTTTGCCACCTTCTCGCGCGCGCCGGTGAGCCGGATGGTCGAGAAGGCGAGGGCGAGCGGCTGCGGCGTCGTCTTGGAGTCCACCCAGGCGCGGTCCTGCTCGTTGACGTGGAACGCGCTGGCGGGCGGCGCCGGGCGCGAGATCTCGCCCTTCTGCTGCGCCTCCAGCGTGCCCTTGCGGCTGAAGTCGGAGGCAAAATCGAAACCCTTCTGGCCATCTTCAGGCACGAAGGCGTCGAGGAAGACGATCGACGACACGCGATCGATGATTGTTTCCAGAGCACCCGACACCGGCCAGCCGCCGTAGGAATGGGCGACGAGGCAGACGCCCTTGAGGTCCTCCCATTTGATGACGTTGACCACGTCGTTGATATGGGTGTCGAGATCGATGCTCGGGCTCATCAGGTGCGAGCGCTCGCCCAGGCCGGTCAGCGTGGGGGTGAACACCTTGTGGCCCTGCTTCTCCAGCCGGTCGGCGACGCGACGCCAGCACCAGCCGCCATGCCAGGCGCCGTGCACCAACACGAAGGTTTTTTGCGCGGTCTGGGCGCCGGCCTGTGTGGCATTCGCCGCGACCGTAGCGGCGCCGAGGCTTGCGCCCGCGGCGAGCAGACGACGGCGTGTCGGTTCCGGCTCGTGATTGCTCATGACGTCCTCCCGCCTCGGTCATGGCCGGGCATAGCCGTTTGAAGAACGGCGTCGCTTCGCTCGCCTATGTCACGCAAGTCGGATTTATCCGACTTGCGAATTTATAAGCGCGGAACTCGGGCGAGCCCGAGTTCCGATGCCATCCACATCTTTGTCTCATTGAAGCAAGACGTGGGTGCCCGGCACAAGAGTTTACACTCGGGCCGGCCAAAGGCCGGACCCGGGTGCCGGGCATGACGAGAAGGCACCTACTTGGGCGGCCGCCCACCGCCATGCGCGTGATGGCCGTGCCCATCATCGTGGTGATGGTGGTGATCATGATCATGGCCGTGCGCATGGTCATGTGCATGATCATGCGTGTGGTCATGATCGTCATCGTGGTGATGCAGCCGCTGACGCGGACGGGGCCCGCGCGGATCCTCGCTGAAGACGAGCGACTTGATGGTCACCGGCACGGTGAGGGACGGATAGCGGATGCGGCCGAGATCGATATAGTCGAAATCCCACAGCACCACGCCATCGATCACGAGGAGCTCGCTTTCGACGCCCATCTCGTCGCGCAGGATGTGGCCCAGCGTCTGCGCCACGTCGCCGTCGAGCATGATGTAGAGCGATTGGCGCGCCGCGATGCGCGCCGCCAAGGCCCGTCGGATTCCTTCCGCAAAGGCGGCAAGCCGCTCATAGGCGGGCACGCCCGTCCAGCGGAACGCGAGCGCGATCTCCCGTTCTTCCTCGACGTCGAAGGCGACCAAATGGCTGCGGATCGCCTGGGCGAGCTTGTCGGGATCGACCGTCTCCTCGCACGCATAAGGGGGCTGCAGGACCTGGAGATTGCGCCGCGGCAGCAGCGCGCCCGGGGTCGAGATGTAGCTGGTGTTGCCGCTGAGCTGCACGCTGTATTCGGATGCCCCGAGCGCGGTCGCGCGGATACATTCGCCAGCGGTGAGCAGCGGCCAGGGGAAATCGCCGCGATCGACGCGAGAGCGAATGGCGCGGCCGAGCCGGCGGCCCATGTCGCCGAAATCGCGCGTCTCGCGGCCATAGACATATTCGCCGACGCCGCCCGAGAACATGATGCCGTCGATACGGCCGAGATCCGCGATCGGATCCGTAAGATAGAGATGCGCGATGTCGTGCGGCAGCGGCCGCGTCGTGATGGCCGCCACCAGCGTGTCGGCCATCCGGTCCGCGACCTTGTCCATGTCGGCGTCGCTCGCGCGGTCGCCGCGGCTCCATGAAAATCCCGCGCGCTTGGCGTGATGGCGGCCGGCCGGGTCGAGCCGCACGATGGTGCCATGCTCGTCCGTCACCTGCAGGCGGCCGCCGACATGCACGGCGGCGGTGGTGGTCACCTTGCCGTTCTCGACCAGGCCGAGCTTGGTGGTGCCGCCGCCGATATCGATGTTGAGGATGCGCTGGTGCGTGTCGCTCGATACCCGCGCGGCGCCCGACCCGTAGGCGGCGAGCATCGACTCCATGTGATGGCCGGCGGTGGCGCAGACGAAGTCGCCGCCCTTCTCGGCGATCAGGGCGGCGATGGCCTGCGCGTTGTCGCGCCGGAGCGCCTCGCCGGTCAGGATCACGACGCCGGTGTCGATCTCGTCCGGCCCGATGCGCGCCGCCGCATAGGCGTCGTCGATGATGGCGCCGAGCTTCGCCTCGTCGATACGCTCCTCGCTCGCATAAGGCGTGAGGGCGACCGGCGACTGGAACAGCGTCTCGCGCGACACCACGTAATAGCGGCTGGTGAGCTCCTCGCCGAGGCGGCGCAGATTGATGCGCGAGAAGATGACCTGCGTGCCCGACGAG
>DATBBS010000539.1:0-3052 GCA_036270895.1 Xanthobacteraceae bacterium | reverse complement strand
TGGCAGATCGGCACGCCGACCTTGCCGACCTCGCCTTTCGCCTGCGGATGGTCGCTGTCGTAGCCGGTCTGAGTCGGCAAATCGAAGGCGACCGAGAGGCCGGTCTGCCCCTTGGCGAGGTTCTTCCGATAGAGCGCGTTGGAATCCCGCGCGTTCGAATGGCCGGCGTAGGTGCGGAAAATCCAGGGCTTGTCTCGCATACCTCTCCGACCGTTTCTTCCGGGCCGCTACCGTCTGATCAGCCGCACGATCAGCAGCAGGATCACGGCGCCGATGAAGGCGTCGATGATCGCACTGATGATGCCCGAGCCGATCACGATCCCGAGCCGCGGCAGCAACAACCCCGCGATGATCGCGCCGACGATGCCCACCACGATGTCGCCGACCAGGCCGAAGCCCCCGCCGGTGACCACCTGGCCGGCGGCCCAGCCCGCGATCGCGCCGACCACCAGCCAGATTAGAATTGCCTCGATTGTCATGGCCGTTCTCTCCCCATGTCGCCGGATGAATTCCGGCGATCCCATTTTTGCATTGCGAAAAGATGATAACGCGCCGGAGCCGGCCTGTCAGCCGGGCGCGAGGCCGGTGCCCAGGTTTGTTTGCGCGCCGCCGCCGCCGCGGGCGCCGAAACCTGTGTGGGAGCGACCGGCGCGAACTCCCTCAATGGGCGACAGAAATGGCCGCTAGGCTCGCTTGATCAGCCTGATCACCACGAGCAGCACGATCGCCCCGAAGGTCGCGGTGAGGATCGCGTCCACCCAGAAGTTCACGCCCACCCGGATGTGGAAATAGGAGAACAGCCAGCGGCCGATGAAGGCGCCAATCACCCCGATGATGATGTCGGCGATGATGCCGAGGCCGGTGCCATCGACGATCTTGGCGGCGAGCCAGCCCGAAACCAGGCCGACGACCAGCACGACGATCAGACTGTTTGTCCCCAGCACGATTTATCCCCCGCGGGCCCCGGCGATTCGTTGGGTCACCCAACTGATAACGCGCCCGGGCGGAACGATTCAAGCCGCCGGCGATTGTTGCACTGCAATATGTTCTGGGGCACACTGGCGCACTGCCGGAAAGCTGCCGAAATCCAGTCGTCCGCCCGAAGGGAGGACCGCAATGGCATCCGTTACCACTCTCAAGACGCCGCCCGACCGCGAGCCGAAGGATCTCTACGCCATCGGCGAGGTGCCGCCGCTCGGCCATGTGCCGGCCAAAATGCATGCCTGGGCGATCCGCAAGGAGCGCCACGGGCCGCCCGAATCCTCCATGCGGCTCGAGGTCGTGCCGACCTGGCGGATCGGCGAGGACGAGGTGCTGGTCTACGTCATGGCGGGCGGCGTGAACTACAACGGCGTGTGGGCCGGCCTCGGGGTTCCGATCTCGCCGCTCGACGTGCACAAGAATCCGTTCCACATCGCGGGCTCGGACGCCGCCGGCATCGTGTGGGCGGTCGGCCCCAAGGTGCGGCGCTGGAAGGTCGGCGACGAAGTCATCGTCCACTGCAACCAGGACGACGGCGACGACGAGGACTGCAATGGCGGGGATCCCATGCTGTCGCCCTCGCAGCGCATCTGGGGCTACGAGACGCCGGACGGCTCCTTCGCGCAGTTCTGCCGCGTGCAGTCGCGCCAGCTGATGACCAAGCCGAAGCATCTCACATGGGAGGAGTCGGGCTGCTACACGCTCACGCTGGCGACCGCCTACCGCATGCTGTTCGGCCACCCGCCGCATACGCTCAAGCCGGGCGACAACGTGCTGGTGTGGGGCGGCAGCGGCGGACTCGGCGTGTTCGGGGTGCAGCTCGCGGCGGCCGCGGGCGCGAACGCGATCGGCGTCATCTCGGACGAGACCAAGCGCGACTACGTGCTGGAGCTTGGCGCCAAGGGCGTCGTCAACCGCAAGGATTTTGCCTGTTGGGGCCAGATGCCCACAGTGAACACGCCCGAATACGACGCCTGGGTGAAGGAGGCGCGCAAGTTCGGCAAGGCGATCTGGGAGATCACCGGCAAGCGCGACGTCGACATCGTGTTCGAGCATCCGGGCGAGCAGACCTTCCCGGTGTCGTGCCTCGTGGTCAAGCGCGGCGGCATGGTGGTGTTCTGCGCCGGCACCACCGGCTACAACATCACCTTCGACGCGCGCTATGTCTGGATGCGGCAGAAGCGCGTGCAGGGCTCGCATTTCGCCCATCTCAGGCAGGCGAGCGCCGCCAATCAGTTCGTGCTCGACCGCCGCATCGACCCTTGCATGAGCGAGGTGTTCGGCTGGGAGAAGATTCCGGTGGCGCATCAGATGATGTGGAAGAACCAGCACAAGCCCGGCAACATGGCGGTGCTGGTGAACGCGCCGCGCACGGGCCTGCGCACCTTGGAGGACGTGGTGGAGGCGGCGGGTTCGGTCTGATCGGCGGCTATACGCCGGAGCTGCGTTTTTTTCCGGCGACCGCGAGGCGGCGCGCGCGCCACTTGGCGATCGCGTGGTTGAGCTCGCCCCCATAGACGAAGATCGCCGCGGTCCAATAGAGAAACACCAGCGCCACCATGGCGGAAGCGAGCCCCGCATAGGTCGCCACATAGGTATAGGCGAACTCCGCGAGGTAGCGGCTGAAGGCGATGCCGATGATGACCCACATCACCAACGTGACCGCGATGCCGGGCGCGATCTCGGACAGCCGGCGCCGCCCGGCCGGCAGCCACTTATGCACCAGCACCAGCGCGACCACGATCACCGCCGTGGCGATCACGAAACGCAGGAAGGTGAAGTTGAACTCGATCGGGCGGAGCCAGGGCGCAGACCTTATGATTCTATCCAGCACGCCGGTCGCGCCCACGATCATGTAGGACAGCGCGATCAGCGCCGCCGCTCCCACCAGCACGTAGCCGATCGATTCGAGCCGCAACAGCCACCACGCCCGCGGCTCGGGCTGGGCGTAGGCGCGATTGAGGCCGATGCGCAGGCTCTCGACGCCGCTCGACGAGAAATAGATCGCCAGCGCGACACCGAAGGTGAGCAGTCCGCCATGGGCATTGGTCAGCACGCCCGCGATCTCGGA
>DATBBS010000538.1:0-10066 GCA_036270895.1 Xanthobacteraceae bacterium | reverse complement strand
GCGTCCTACACCATCAACACGGCGCTCGGCCAAAGCCCGCTCGATCTCGCCAAGGATTTTGCGCCAGTCGGCCTCGTGGTCACGGTGCCCTTCGTGCTCGTGGTGCATCCATCGGTGCCCGCCAAGACGCTGGCCGAGCTGATCGCCTATGCGAAGGCCAATCCGGGCAAGCTCAATTACGCCTCCTCGGGGATCGGCACGCCGCCGCATCTCGCCGGCGAGATGTTCAAGTCGATGGCGGGCGTCGACATCGTGCATGTGCCGTTTCGCGAGGCGAACTCGGCCCTCAATGCGGTGGTGTCGGGCGCGACCCAGATGATGTTCTCCATCGCCTCGACGGCGCAGTCGCAGATCGCCGGCGGCACGGTGCGCGGCATCGCGGTGACGTCACGGCAGGCAACGCCGCTGGCGCCCGGGCTGCCGCCGATCGCCGAGGCGGGATTGGCG
The DNA here is from genome assembly GCA_036270895.1 of Xanthobacteraceae bacterium. GTDB lineage: Bacteria > Pseudomonadota > Alphaproteobacteria > Rhizobiales > Xanthobacteraceae > JAVDCA01. The sequence goes on along the minus strand of DATBBS010000538.1, from coordinate 9,619 downwards.
GGCTTCGAGGTGATCGGCTGGAACGGCGTGGTGGCGCCGCCGCGCACGCCCGAGCCGGTCATCGCCAAGCTTGCGGGCGCGCTCGCGGCGGGCCTCGACGATGGCGACTTGCGCCAGAAGCTCACCACCGCGGGCTACGAGCCGGCGCAGAAGAATACGCCGCGCCAGTTCGGCGCCTTTTTGGCGGCCGACACCGCGAAATGGGCGGATCTGGTAGCCAAGACCAACATGAAGGCGAATTGAGCGGACCGCGACCCATCGATGCTCTATCGGCAGCCGCGGCCGGATGCGACAATTCTGACTAAGCAATCGAAGGAAATCGTCCATGCGTGTCATCGCGCTCGAAGAGCATTTCACGGTTCCGGCGGTGGCCCGCCGTATCGATCCGGGCGCGATCAGCCGTCGCGGCTTCCAGCCCAGAAGGGCGCCGGCGAGCGGCCCGAACCCGCTCGCGCTGTTGCCCGAGATCGGCGAGGCGCGCCTGAAGTCGATGGACGAGGCCGGCATCACGATGCAGGTGCTCTCGGGCACCGGCCCGGGTCCCGACCTCGTCCCCGGCCCGGACGGGATCGCCATGGCGCGCGAGATGAACGACCATCTGGCGGCGGCGATCGCCCGCCATCCGGACCGTTTCGCCGGCTTCGCCGTGCTGCCGATGCAGAGCCCCGACGCGTGCGCGGCCGAGCTCGCGCGCGCCGTCAAGGACCTGCGTTTCCTGGGTGCGCTCATCAACGGCACGACCGAGGGCCGCTTTCTCGACCATCCGAGCTTCGATGGCCTGCTTGCGGCGGCCGTGGAGCTCGACGTGCCGATCTACATCCATCCGCACCTTCCGCCCGAGCCGGTGCGACGGGCCTATTATGCCGATCTGCAGCCGGGCGCGGGTCGCGTATTGGAAAGCGCCGCCTGGGGCTGGCATTCGGAGACAGCGATCCACGTGCTGCGCATGGTCCTGGCCGGAACGCTGGACCGGCATCCGAGGCTCAAGCTCGTCATCGGCCACATGGGCGAAATGCTGCCGATGATGCTGGCCCGCATCGACGAGGTCTCGGCACTCGACATCGACCACCTGAATCGGCCGATCAGCCGCACCATCCTCGACCAGGTCTGGCTCACCACCAGCGGCATCTTCAGCGAGCCGCCGTTTCTGGCTGCGCTGCTGACCTTCGGCATCGATCGAATCATGTTCTCGGTCGACTACCCCTATGCGCCCAATGCAAGAGGCCGTGACTTCCTGGACGGCATCTCGCTCGCGCCCGCCGATATGGCCAAACTCACGCACCGCAATGCGGATGCATTGCTGAAGCTCAAGGGAGGCGAAAGGTGAGAGGCCGACGGGGTCCTGGGCTCGGTATCCCTCTGCTCCCACGAGGCGCGGGTCCGCGCGGCTGATCAGGATCGCGGATTGAACCGCCGGTTCATGATAGGCTGGGAGTCGCTCAAACCGGATTTGCACGTATGGCCCGGCGATGACCACTCACGATGCCGGGTCTCCGGCGCAGACGGACGCAAAGCGACTGCGGTTCGATCGCTATGTGCTGGATCTGCATGGCGGCTCTCTCCTTCTTGACGGGAACGAGATCGCGCTTCGGCCGAAGACTTTCGCCGTCCTGAGTTACCTGATCGAAAATGCCGGCCGTCTCGTCTCGAAGGACGAGCTCTTTGGCGCGGTCTGGCCGAACCTCGCCATCACGGACGATGTGCTGGTGCAGAGCATCGGGGAGCTGCGCCGTGCCCTGGGAGACGACGGATCGCGCCTGATCAGGACGATGCCTCGGCGCGGCTATCGGTTCGAATCCGACGTGTCGGTTGTCGCCCCGGCGGATCAATCGTCGGCTGGTACCGCTTCGGCTGCTTCCCGCGATGATGCCCAACCAACGGCGTCCGACACCCGTGCGGCTGGGCCGCTCGCTCGGCTCGCGAGGGCGGTCGGCGGCAGGCGCATCGGCCTGGCCGCCTCGTTCGGCCTTGCCGTCCTGGTTGCGGTGGGGGTGTTGTGGGCCGGCATCGCCACCAAGTGGGAATTTGGGCACCTCCCGGGACGCGCCGATCGATCGGCGGCCAACAGCCTGGAAATCGACGCCAGACCCGCCATCGCGGTTCTGCCGCTCGTGAACCAGGGCAACGAAGCGGCGCGCGAGTATTTCGCGGATGGATTGACTCAGGACATCATCAACGCGCTGGGCCGGTTTTCCGAGCTGACCGTGATGTCATGGAACGCCGTGCTTCCCTACAAGAGCCGGCCCGCAAGCCCCGCCGAGATCGCCCGCGGTCTTGGCGTGCGCTATCAGGTCGAAGGCAGCGTTCTCCAGACGGGCGACCGTGTGCGGGTGACGGCACAGCTCGTCAGCTCGGACGGCGGGGTGCTGTGGTCCGGCCGGTTCGACGAGCCGCTGGCCGATCTCTTCGCCTTGCAGGAAAAGATCACCACTCAGATCGCCGGCGCCCTGGCGATCCGCGTCGCGCAGGTCGAGCAGCGGCGGGTGGTTGCCAAGCCGACCGAGAGCCTCGAAGCCTACGACTATGTGCTGCGCGCCAGGCCGGCCTTGCAGCGCCCGGAGCGCGCGGATATCGCGCAGGCGCGCATCCTGCTGAGGCGCGCCATCGAGATCGATCCGAGCTACGCCGCCGCCTATGCGGCGCTCGCCGACACCTATCAGATCACCACGGTGATGGGCTGGACCGAGTCGCCGGCTGCATCCCTGAGCCGTGCGGAGGAAATGGCGAACAAGGCCCTGAGCCTCGACGAGTCCGACTTGCGCGCCCACATCGTCCTCGGCCGTATCCATATCTTCCATCAGCAATACGAGCCCGCAAAGGCGGAGCTGGACCGCGCGATCGCGATCAATCCGAGCGATGCCCACGCCCTCGCGGGCCGCGGCAATATCCTGATGTGGTCGGGAGAAACGGATGCGGCGATCGAGACATTGGAGCTGGCGCAGCGCATCGACCCCGACCTCAATGTGATCGACCGCAACGCCCTCAGCCTGGCCTACTATCTGAAACGACGTTACGACGCGGCGATCGAGCAGGCGGAGCTCAATCTACGCAGGACCGAAAGCGCAAATTTCAGCCGGGTCGTGCTGGCGTCTGCCTATGCGCAGGCCAATCAGACGGGGAACGCGGCGCGTGTCGTGACGGCGATCCACCGCCTCGACCCGACATTCGATCCGCAGGACTTCGGAAGCAAATTCCTGAAGCCTGCGGATCTCGCGCACCTGCGCGACGGCTTCCACAAGGCGGGCCTCGATGGGACGCCCTCCGGGGTCCAGCCGCGGACGACCGATCGTTAGAGCTTCGGAAGTATCGGCCGGTTCTGGTTCGCCTTGGCGATGTTCCCCGCGAGATCCTTCTGGAACAGGACCGGTCCGGCCGGGGCCGGGCTGCCGAAGACATAGAGCTTGCCCTCGCTGATCAGCCAGTTCTCCGGATTGGCCACGACGATCTGCCCCTTGGCCAGCGCCATCGCGCAGAAGTTCCCGAACTGCGGCGCGTAGCGTGCCGGGGCAGCCTTGAAGAGCTCACGGTGCTCCGGGCTCGCGAAAAGGTAGTGATGTTCATCCCAGTCATAGGCGAGCTCCGGGCGTCCCGGCACCGGCCTTCCGTCGGTGAAATAGGCGACCGGGTCGTAACCCTTGATCGCCAGCGGAACGTCCTGTGCGAGTGCGGACCGCGTCGTGGTCGCCAAGGGAAGGGCCGCGACCAAAACGGCCAGAATGGCGGCTCGCCGGCTCAAGCTGGTATTCATGTGGGTGCTCCTGCGTTTCCATGGGGCTGCATTGACGCTGCGAGATCATCACGGCGCGGGCGTGCCGTAACGAAAGACCCCGAAGGAAACGCCGAGCAAATGACGAAATTTGAGGAGACCGGGCGTATAGGCCAGAAGGCGAGCCTCCCGGCAATCGACCGTCAACGGCCCTGAATGAGCGGGCGGTTCTGGTTCGCTTCTGCGATGTTGCGGGCGAGGTCCTGCCGAAAGAGCTCCGGCCCCTCGCGCTTGCCGAAGATATAAAGCTTGTCGGCGTTGATCAGCCAGCTCTCCGGGTCGGCCTCGACGAGCTCGCCCTTGGCCAGCGACATGGCGCAAAAATTCGCGAATTGCGGCGCGTAGCGCACGGGATCGGCCCGAAAGAGGTCGCGGTGCTGGGCGCTCGAGAACCGGTAACGGTGCTCATCCCACTCATATTCGATCTCAGGCAGGCCGCGCACCGGCCGTCCGTCGACGAAATAGGCGACCGGGTCATAGCCCTTGATGGCCAGGGCGGCTGCTTCGGCGGCCTTGGAGCGCGCCGCCGCCGCGAACGCCGCGCCAGCGACCAGACCTGCCATGCGGCGCATGGCATTCCGCCGAGACAATCCCCGCATGGCGAATTCCCTTCAATAGCTCGGGCCTGGTCGCGCGGCGGGTCGACTGACGACGCGCCGGCCGTCGGCCCGACTATAGCCCATGAAACCGATCCGCATGCGGAATTCGGGCGGCCCCTCACCGCGGCTTCGGCACCCGCGCCACGTACCAATCGTGAATCTGCTGGCCGGTCCAGTGCACCACGTCGTGACGGTTGATGTAGGCGTAGAGTTCCTCGAAATATTTGATGCGGTGGGCGGCGCCGCTCACGTAAGGGTGCACGCCGATCGCCAGGATGCGGGTCGACTCGGACGACTCCTCATAAAGACGATCGAAGGCGTCGCGGGTGCGACTCAGCAGCACCTCGGACTCGTGATGATGCGACACCATCAGGGTGATGTCGTTGATCTCGGCGCTGTAGGGGATCGACAGGATCGGGCCGTGTGCGGTGTTCACCCATAAGGGCTGATCGTCGAGCACCCAGTCGCCGAACCAGGTCAGGCCGGATTCTCTGACATGGTCGAGCGTCTCGAAGGTCTGGCCGCGGCCCGGGCCGAGCCAGCCGGTCGGCTTCTTGCCGGTGAAAGCTTCGATCACCTCGATCGATTGCCGGATCACGGCGCGCTGGTCCTCGATCTGCTGGATCGGCATCTGGACATAGGAATGCGCCATGAATTCCCAGCCGGCGTCGCGCGCGGCACCCGCGACTTCCGGGTAGGTCTCGCAGACTTTCGCGTTGATCGACATGGTGGGGGTGACGCCCGCCTTGGCGAGCGCGCGCATCAGCCGCCAGAAGCCGACCCGCATGCCGTATTCATACCAGGTCCAGTTGGGCATGTCGGGAATCGGCGTCTGCCCCATCGGCGGCTGCGAGAGCTGGCGCGCCATCGGGCGGGTGATCTCCCATTCCTCGATATTCACCACCGACCACACGATCATGCGGCCCTTCGGAAGCCGCAGCGCCGGGCGGGTGAACGGTGTCGAATAGGCGAAACGGTCGCGCGGGTAGGTGACCATCAGAAAAGACCTCTGGCGTCATTGCGAGCGAAGCGAAGCATTCCGCTTCGCTTGCACATACATCCTCGGCCGAGATTGCTTCGCTTCGCTCGCAATGACGACCGCTATTTCGCCATCGCGGGCTGTCTCACGGCCTGGGCGACGGGCGGGTGGCGCTCGGTCCAGCCGGTGGCGTCGCAATACGCATGGGCGATGCGGTAGACCGTGGCTTCGTCGAAGGCGCTGCCCGCGATCTGCATGGCGAGCGGAATCCCGTCCTTGGAAAAGCCGGTCGGCACCGAGATCGCCGGCCCGCCCGCGACGTTGAACGGCATGCGGCATTGCCGCTCGTAGGTGCGGGCGATCGCGGCATCGTCGTCGATCCGGCACGGCAGGTCGTAGCTCGACAGCGTCACCAGGGCGTCGACGTCGCGCAGCACGGCGCGGTATTCGGCGCACAAGACGGTGCGCAGCTGCTGCGCCTTCACATACTCCGAGGCCGCGATGAAGGCGCCGCCCAGCATGCGGCGGCGGGTGATCGCCGCATAATCCTGCGGACGCTCCTGCAGGTCGCGCTCGTGGATGGCATAGGCCTCGGCGTAGTGGATGATGCGGCCGCAATCCATCCAGCGCGCGAGCGGCGAGATCCGCACCGGCTTGACCTCCGCGCCGAGCCGGCCGAGCTCGGCGATCGCAGCCTCGATGGCGGCCACCTGCTCGGGATCGGCTTCCTGATCCTCTTCGTAAAAGTGGGCGATGACGCCGATCTTGAGTCCCTTCACGCCTTGCCGGATTCCGGCGACGCAATCGGCGTGCGGGTGGGGCGCGCTCGCCGGGTCGGCCGGGTCGTGGCCGGCGATCGCCTGGAACAAAATGGCGTTGTCCTCGACCGTGCGGGTGATCGGCCCGACATGGTCGAGCGAGAAGGCGAGCGGAAAGACGCCGGCCCTGCTGACCGCCCCGTAGGTCGGCTTCATGCCGATCACGCCGCAACAGGTCGCGGGATTGCGCACCGATCCGCCCGTGTCGGTGCCGAGCGTCGCCGGCGCCATGCCGGTCGCGGCCGCGGTTCCGCATCCGCTCGAGGACCCGCCGGGATGCAGGTCGGTGTTCCACGGGTTGCGGGCGGCCGGCCAGGGCAGCTCCAGGGTCGGGCCGCCATTGGCGAATTCATGCAGCGACAGCTTGCCGAGCAGAACCGCGCCGGCGTCGCGCAGCCGCCGGACCACCGTGGCGTCCGCGCTCGCGCGGTGGCCGATGCGCAGCTTGGAGTGGCAGGTGGTGGGCAGGCCGGCGACGTCGAAAATGTCCTTGAGGGCGTAGGGGACGCCGTGCATCGGCCCGCGCCACCGGCCGCCCGCGATCTCGGTCTCGGCGGCCTTGGCGGCGGCGCGCGCGATCTCGGCGGTGACCGCGATGAAGGCGTGGTAGATCGGATCGAGCGCCGCGATGCGTTCGAGCAGCGCCTCGGTGAGCGCGACCGGCGAGAGCTCGCGGCTGCGGATCAGGCGACCGGCCTGCGCGACCGACAGATAGGCAAGCTCGCTCATTCGGACTTTTCCGTCTGCGCGGCGAAACGGCCAGCGGGCTCGGTCAGCGGCGAAAAATTTTCCGGAAAGGATCCGATCGGCCGCCGGCCGCGCTCGAAAGCGGCGGTCACGATGTCGGGATAACGCGCATAGGCGCGCCCGAGGCCGCGCATCTCGACCAGCGCATGCAGAATTTCGGCGGAGAGATTCTCCGCTTTGCCGTCCTCGCTCATCATCACCCCTTGATACCGATCAGTGCCCGCATGGTAGATTACGCCGATGGGCGGCGCTACCGCCCCGATCGCACGGCAAGAATGCAAAGGCGGGGAGGATGACAGCTGTGGCGTTGAGGCTCGCGCGCGTTGCGGTCTGCGGGCTGGCGTTGGTCGCGGGACCGGCCGTGGCGCAGACCTATCCGGCGCGCCAGGTCACCCTCGTGGTTCCGTTCGGCCCCGGCAGCGCGACCGACTCGACCGCCCGTGTGATCGCGCAAAATCTGCAGGAATCCCTCGGGCAGCCTTTCGTCATCGAGAACAAGGCGGGCGGCGGCGGCCTGATCGCGGCGAGCACGGTGGCGCGCGCGGCGCCGGACGGCTACACGCTGCTCGTCACCACCAACACGACGCATTCGGCGGCGCCCGGCCTGTTCAAGAACGTGCCCTACGATCCGATCAAGGATTTCACACCGGTGGCGCGTATCGGCAGCTTTCCGACCTTCATCGCGGTCAATATCAATCTGCCGGTGAATACCATCGGCGAGCTCGTCGCCTATGCGAAGCAAAATCCGGGAAAACTGGTTTATGGCCACGGCAACAGCACCGGCCAGATCGTGGGCGAGGCCCTCAAGCATCGCACCGGCGTCGACATCGTGCGGGTCGGCTATCGCAGCAATCCGCCGGCGGTCACCGACCTGATCGGCGGCCATATCGGCATGATGGTCCCCGATTTCGGCCTCGGGCTGCCACAGGTGAAGGCGCAGAAGATCCGCGCGCTGGCGGTGCCGACGCGCGAGCGCAACAGCCAATTGCCCGATGTTCCCACGCTGAACGAGACGGTCATTCCCGGCTTCGATCTCTTGTCCTGGGTCGGCCTGTTCGCGCCCGCCAACACGCCGCCGCAGGTGGTCGAGCTGCTGGCGCGCGAGCTGCAAAAAATGCTGGCGCGGCCGGAGCTCAAGGCGCGCTTTCTCGACGCCGGGGCCGAGACCTTCTGGAGCGGGCCGCAGGAATTCGACGCCTATGTGAGGTCCGAGCTGATCAAATGGACCACGGTGATCAAGCAGGCCGGCATCGAGCCGGAGTGAGTTCGAAGTCAACAATACGGCCGTCGCGACGGCCGCACACAGGGAGGACGTCATGGTTCGTTGGTTGATGGGACTGCTCGCGCTCGCGAGCACGCCGGTACTCGCGCAAGCGCCCGCGCCACAAGCGCCGGCGACGCAGCCGGCGGCGCAGCAGGTGCCGCAAATTCCCTACGAGTCGGTGCGCGACTTCCTCAAGCTGCCGACCGACATCCATCTCGGCGAGGCGGCCGGCGTCGCGGTCAATTCGAAGGGCCACGTCTTCGTCTTCTCGCGCGTTGGCTCGAGCCAGGGCCCGGCCTTCGCCAACACGGCGGCGCAGCTTTACGAGTTCGGACCGGACGGCAAGTTCATCCGCGAGATCGGCAAGAATCTCTACGCCTGGTCCTTCGCCCATACGGTGCGCATCGACCGCGACGACAACATCTGGGCGACCGACAAGGGCTCGGACATGATCGTCAAGTTCAATCCGCAGGGCCGGGTCATGATGGTGTTCGGCCGCAAGCCGGAGGCCTCCGACCACGACGCCAAGCCCTATGAGCCGGTCGACAAGCCGCGGCCCCAGGTCGACGGCCGCTTCCGTCAGCCAACCGATGTGACCTGGGACACGGCCGGCAACATCTTCATCAGCGACGGCTACGTCAACTCGCGCGTGGCGAAATACGACCGCGACGGCAACTGGGTGAAGTCATGGGGCGAGCGCGGCACCGGACAAGGCCAGTTCAACACCGTGCATTCGATCGCCGCCGACGCGCAGGGCACGATCTATGTCGCCGACCGCTTCAACCGCCGCATCCAGGTGTTCGACAGCGACGGCAACTTCAAGCGCGAGATCAAAATCGACGTTCCGTTCGACGAAAAGACGGCCCGCATGGCGATCGGCAACAAGCCCGATCTCACCGACTACCAGAAGAAAGGCGGTACTTTCACCCCGGGCGCCCCCTGGGCGCTGTGCATCACGCCGCCGCCCAATCAGGTGCTGTACGCCTCGGACGCCTATCCGGGCCGCGTCTACAAGCTCTCGCTCGACGGCAAGGTGCTCGGCGTGCTGGGCGAGTCGGGCAAGCAGCTCAAGCAGTTCGGCTGGATCCACGAGATCGCGTGCCCGTCCGAGAACGTGCTGCTCGTGGCCGAGATCCTGAACTGGCGGGTGCAGAAGCTGATCTTGAAGCCCAACGGGGAAAAGGCGGCGGCGCGTTGATCTCCGTCATTGCGAGCGAAGCGATCCCCATCACACGGGATTGCTTCGGCGGGCTTCGCCCGCCTCGCGATGACGGCGCTTTCGCCTCACCCCCGATACTGCGGCGGCGGCTGCGAGAAGAAGCTCATCAGGATGTGGTACACCATCATGTAGTTCTTCTGCTGGAAGCTCGCATGCGAGATGCCGGCCATGACGGTGAACTGCTTGTCCGGGTTGGGCAGCTTGGCGAAGAAGGCGCTCAGGTCCTC
>DATBBS010000537.1:0-5029 GCA_036270895.1 Xanthobacteraceae bacterium | reverse complement strand
GGCCGCGAGGTCTCGGCCGTCACGCGCGCCACGAAGACCTATTTGACGCCGACGGTGTTCCACTTCGCGGTGGTGGTGACCGTCAGCGCCCTTGCGACGGCGCCGGAACTGCCGAACTTCTTTGCTGGCCTGGCCCTGGGCGCTTGCGCGCTCGCGGGGCTGCTCTATTCGATCTGGGTCTGCGTGCGGCTCAGCCGAAACAAGCTCGAAGGGCAGCACTGGTCGGATTTCTGGTATTTCGGCGCCGCCCCCGTGGCGACCTATCTGGCTTTGAGCGCGACGGCGGCCGCGGTCTGGATCGCCCCGGCCACCGTGCCGTATGACGCCGCTTTCGTGCTGCTGGTGCTCATGCTCCTGGGCATCCGCAATGCCTGGGACCTGGTGACCTGGCTGGCGCCGCGACAGCAGAGATGAGGGGCTGGAGCGCAGGTCAGTCGGGCTGCGCCTTTACCCGCGCCGCCGCCACCCTCTCCTCCGCCATGCGGTGCAGCGCGTTGCGGTCGACCTTGTTGGTCGAGGCGAGCGGCAGCTCATCGACGAACCAGACCGAGCGCGGGTGCTCGTAGGCGGGCGCATTCTCGAGCGCAAAGCGCTTGATCTCGTCCTCGTTGGCGCCGTGACCGGGCTTGAGGATCACGAAGGCGACGGGCTTCTGCCCCTTGATCTCGTCGTCGATCGGGACCACCGCCGCATGCGAGACGGCGGGGTGGCGCTCGAGCATGCGCTCTACGTCGGCCGGATAGATGTTCTCGCCGCCCGACACGAACATGTCGTCGGTGCGCCCGACGAAATAGTGAAAGCCATCCGGGTCGCGACGGAAGACGTCGCCCGTGATGTAGAAGCCGTCCGGCGTGATCGGCGTCGGGACATCGGGCCGGTTGTGATAGCCGAGCATGATGGCCGGGCACTTCATCTCCAGCACGCCCTGCTCCGCTGGCCGGCGCTGCCCGTCGAGGAGCCGCACCTGCACCTGCGGATGCGGATAGCCCACCGACATCTCGGGCTGCGGCAGACCTTGCGGGTGCGGCCCGAACACCACCGGCCCGGCCTCGGTCGTCCCATATGCGTTGGTGACGGCCGCGCGCGGCAGCGCCCGCTTGAGGGCGTGCATCAGGCTCACGCTGACGGGCGCGGAGCCCATGCGCACGAACTCGACGCTCGACAGGTCGGTGCGCGCCATGAGATCGCTCTCGCGCAGCATCATGGCGATCATCGGCGGCACCGCCGTGAGCCAGGTGCAGCGGTAGCGCTCGATCGCCGCGACATAGTTGCGTGCGTTGAACTGCGGCAGCAGCACGACGGTGGCGTGCGCCGCGCAGGCCAGCTTGGCGAGCGCCAGCGCGTTCATGTGATAGAGCGGCGCCGCGATCAGGTAGCGGTGGCGTTCCAGATCCTGGCCGGCGAGCCGCACCTCGACCACCCAGAGATGGCTCTGGTGCGACAGCACCACGCCCTTCGGCACGCCGGTCGACCCCGATGTGTAGAGAAACATCGCCGGCTCGTCCTGGCGCGGCACGACGGCCCGAAAGGGCCCGTGGTCCAGGAAGGCGTCGAAGGACTCCGCCCCTTGCGCCCCGAAGCCGACGACCGGCAGATCGGGCGGACAGTCGGCGCGCCGCGCCGAATCGCAAAATACCAACCTGGCGCCCGCATCCTGAATGATGAAATGAATGGTCTTGCGCGGGAACTTGAAATTGACCGGCACCGCGACAAGACCGGCCCGCATGATGCCGAAATAGGCGGCGATATATTCGGCACGGTTGGCCGACAGGATCGCGACCCGGTCGCCGCGCGCGAGTCCGCGCGCCAGCAAGGCGCGCGCGACGCCGTTCGCCATCTCGTCGAGCGCGCGATAGCTGACTTCGCGCGGCGCCTGCTCGCCGCTGAGATCGATGATCGCGACCTTGTCGAGATCGAGGTCGCGGCGGATCAGGTCACCGAGGTTTTGGAAGTGTGGCATGGTTCAATGATACTCGCCGCTTGCTCCGTCTCGTCACCCTTTGGGTGGCGCCGTGAAATAGGTGCCGCGACCGCTCGCGAGCAGCTTACCCTGCGCATCGAAGATCTGCGCCTCGGCGGTGGAGAACTGGCCGCCCATGCGCACGACCTTGCCCCGCAAGGTGAGATCGCCCGGCATGGCGGCGCTGTGATAATCGACGCGCAGGTCGATGGTCGGCACCGCGCGGCCCACCTTCTTCACCATCGCCCAGTCGGCCGCGAGGTCGATCAGCGCCGCCAGCACGCCGCCGTGGGTATAGCGGCGCTCGGGATTGACCACCCATTCCTCGCGCCACGTGGCGGTGAGCTCGATGCCGTCGTCATGGACCGCCACGACCTTGATGCCCAGCCACTGATGATAGGGCGCGCGGGTGATCATCTGCTGCACCCGTTCGACGGTGATCTCTTCGCTCATACCCGTTTTCCCTCAGACGTTGTTTTATCGTCATGGCCGGGCTTGTCCCGGCCATCCACGACTTTTGCGTTTACTAGTAGTCAGACGTGGATGCCCGCGACAAGCGCGGGCATGACAGTGAAATATTGCTCATCGTTTATCCAACCCGCCTTGCGACATCGCCGCCGCCACGATGTCGTCGAGCACCACGTCCTCGTAGCGGATCGGCTGCTTGATGTTTCCGAGCTTCACCAGCGTCGCCACCGTGAAATCCCACGTGGCCCGCGGCAGCTTTCCGGTCGTGCTGAAGAAGCGCTTTTTCGCGAATTCGCGCGCCGCCGCATCGAGCTCCGCCGGCGGCAGATCGGGCAGGATTTTCTTGCCGATCGCCGCGGCCGCGTCCGGGTTGGCCATGGCCCAGCCGCAACCCTTCGCGGTCGCGATCACGAAGGAGGTGAGCGCCGCTCGCTTGCGCCCGACGGCGTCGGCCGCGACCACCTCCCAGGTATAGAGAAAGTCGGGCAGATCCTTTGCGGCGTCGCCGACGACGTGGAGATGGTCATATTGCAGCACGCGCGCCGCGAAGGACGAGTTGAGCGGGGCGCCGTCGACGCGCCGGGCGATCAGCGCCTGCACGCGGGCCGCGCTCGCGCCCACACCCACCCACTGGACCTTGGCGGGGTCCGCGCCTGTCTGCTCCATCATCAGCTGCGGCACCAGCTGCGAGACGGCGCCGACCTGGGAGACCGCCATGGTGCGGCCCTCGAACCCCTTGAGGCTGGCGATCTCCCGGTTGCCCACCACCAGATAATCGAGCTTGGGCGTGAAGGCGCTCAGCACCTTGAGCCGCGACCCCGCGGCGATCGCCTGCAGGGTCGAGATGCCGCCGCACCAGGACACGTCGCCTTCGCCCGCAATGAGGGCGCGCAGGGCCAGCGTCTCCGCCCCGATCGGACGGAGGTCGATGTCGATGCCGTGCTCGCGATAGAAGCCATTCTCCCGCGCATAATAGAAATAGAGGCTGGCGGGATCGGGCGGCGCGGTGCCGATGAGCACGCTCAGCTTGGTGAGGCCGCCTTGCGCGCGCAGGGCGCGCGGGCGGGCGATGGTTGCGACCCCGACCCCGGCGAGGCCCGCGACAAATTTTCGGCGATCCATTGCGGTCCTCTCATACGCTTTTTTGTCATTGCGAGCGCTCGGGTCTTGCCTTCGGCAAGCCCAAGGACAGGCTCCGCGAAGCAATCTCGCCCCAAGGGCAGTGACTCCGCAGAGATTGCTTCGCTTCGCTCGCAATGACGAGACTATTCAATTCGCCCGCTCGGTTTCCTTCCAGGGCGCGAGCCAGCGCTCCAGATGCCGCACGCTTTCGGTCAGGAACAGGCCGAGCAGCGCCAGCAGGATGATGATGACGAACAGCTTGTCGGTCTTGAACGCATTGCCATAGGTGATGATCGCTCCGCCCAGCCCGGACACGGCGGTGAACAATTCCGCCACCACCATGCCGACCACCGCCCGGCCCATGGCGAGGCGCACGCCGGTGGTGATGAAGGGGAGCGAGGCCGGAATCACGATCTTGGTGAAAATCTGCGCTTCGTTGGCGCCCTCGGCCAGCGCGACCTCGACCAGCCCGCGGCTGACATTGCGCACCCCGCTGTAGGTATTGACGATGATCGGAAAGAAGCCCGCCAGGAAGATGATCACGACCTTGGACAGGAGCCCGAGCCCGAACCACAGGATGAGCAGCGGGATGAGGGCGACGTTCGGCGTCGCATAGAGGGCGTTGATCTGCACGTCGAGCAGCTGGTCGATGAGCCGGTAGCGGCCCATCAGCAGGCCGAGCAGCGTGCCCAGGCTGATCGCCGCCGCGAGCCCGATCGCCAGCCCGAGAACGCTCGACACGAAGGCCCGTTGCAGCTCGCCGGTCGCGAACATGGCCGGGACGGCGGCCAGGATCGCGGTCGGGTAGGACAGGAAGACCGGGTCGACGCCGCGCCCGTACCATTCCCAGGCCAGCAGCGTCAGCGCGACCGATGCGAACCTCACCAGGTTGCCGTGACGGCCGGCGCCGATGTCGCGCCACAGCCCGGGTGGGCGCCTGCGTGCGGCGGCGCTCACGGCCTGCTGCGATCCGCGCATCGGTGGCGCGGGCGGGGATGCGGTCGCGTCGGGTTGGGCCGTCATGGCCCGGCCGGCGCTTCGTCGTGACGCAGCTTGTCGCGCACCAGGCGGCGCAGCTCGTCGAAGCGGGGCGAGGATTTTGCGGCCTCGGCGCGCGGGCGCGGCAGCTCGGTCGCGATATCGGCCTTGATGCGGCCCGGCTGCGCCCCCATCACCAGCACGCGGTCGCCGAGATAGATCGCCTCCTCGATGCTGTGGGTGACGAACAGCACCGTGGTCTGCATGCTGGTCCAGATCTTGAGAAGCTCGTCCTGCAGCATCTCCCGCGTCTGCGCGTCGACCGCCGCGAAGGGCTCGTCCATCAGCAGGACCTTGGGATCCTTCGAGAAGGCCCGCGCCAGGGCGGTGCGTTGCTGCATCCCGCCGGAGATCTGGTGCGGATAGTGCCGCTCGTAGCCGGTGAGCCCGACCCGATCGATGTATTTCTGGCTGATGGCGCGCCGCTCGGCCTTGCGCACG
>DATBBS010000536.1:0-14449 GCA_036270895.1 Xanthobacteraceae bacterium | reverse complement strand
ACGGGCCTTGCGGCCCGTCCCCTAGGTTCGTGCCGCTGGCGGGGGCGACGGTTGCCAGCGATACGCACCATCTCGTCAGGCGTCGCCGACCGGGATCGCGACGTAGCGCGTCCCCTGCTCCGACTTCACCCTCATCAAAACTGTGCGCTTGCCGCCCGTCTTCGCCTCGTTCATGGCGCGGCTCACATCCGCGGGGGCATTCACGCTCTTTCCACCGACGTCGAGGATCACGTCACCGGTCTTGAAACCGTGCGCCGCCGCGGCACCATCCTGTTCGACCTGCGTCACCACGACGCCCTGGCCGCCGGCGCCGCTCACTCCCGCGGCAGGCGCGAGCGAGAGACCAAGCCGCTGCAGGTCGGTGCTCGGAACGTCGCGGTTCTCTTCGGTCGAGGCACGCGCCTGTCGCTCCTTCGGCAACTCGCCGAGAACGAGCGAGAGCTGCTCTTCCTTGGTCCCGCGATAGACGCTGAGCTTGACCGACGTCCCGGGCGCCATGCTGCTGATCCGGCGCGCGAGCGTGCGCGCGTCGCGAACGGGCTCGCCGTTGACCGCCACGATCACGTCTCCCGACTTGATGCCGGCTTTGGCGGCCGGGCTGCCTTCCTGCGGCTCCGCGACCAGCGCGCCTTCCGCCCGCTTCAGGCCCAGGCTGTCGGCGATGTCGGCGGTGACCGGCTGGATCTGCACGCCGATCCAACCGCGGGTCACCTGGCCCTTGTCCTTGAGCTGCGCGACGACCGTCTTCACGGTTTCCGAAGGAATCGCGAAGGCGATACCGACCGAGCCGCCGGACGGCGAGAAGATGGCGGTGTTGACGCCGATGACATTGCCGTCGACGTCGAAAGTCGGCCCGCCGGAATTGCCCTTGTTCACCGGCGCGTCGATCTGGATGAAGTCGTCATAGGGACCGGCGCCGATGTCGCGGCCGCGCGCCGACACGATGCCGGCGGTGACGGTGCCGCCGAGTCCGAATGGATTGCCGACCGCCAGCACCCAGTCGCCGACGCGGGGCGATTGCTCCGACAGGCGGACGAAGGGGAAGTCGGTACCGCCCTCGACCTTGATCAGCGCAAGATCCGTGCGTGGATCCGTGCCGATCACTTTGGCGGTGTGGATCTTGCCGTCGTCGGTCGTCACCTCGACGCTTTCGGCCTTGTCGACGACGTGGTTATTGGTCACCGCATAGCCGTCAGCCGAAATGAAGAAGCCCGAGCCCTGGCCGGTGACGGGTTGCCGGCGCGGGGTCTGCCCGCGCTGGCCCGGCATGTTGTTGCGATCCGGCTGGCCGAAGCGGCGGAAGAAATCCCGGAACGGGGAGTTCGGGACGAACGGGTCTTCCTCGCTGTTCAGGCCCGAAGCTTGAGCCTGCGCGCCCATCTTGACGCGCACCGACATCACGGACGGCTTCACCTTCTCCACAATGTCGGCAAATCCGGCCGGACGCTGCGAGGTCTGGGCATGAGCGGAGGTGGTGAAGGAGCTGAGGTTCGGGCTGAAACCGACGTGGCTCATGCCAAAATCATTCAGGCCCAGATCCTGGCCCGAGAAGGCAACGACCGCGCCAAGGCCGGCTACGCCCGCGAGCAACGCGAGACGGCGGCCGGACAACAGGCGCCTGGAAGGAGAAAAAATCGACATCGGAAGCGGCTCCAATTCCGTGCTGAGCAATCGTCGTGCGAGGTCGCACCGTTTCGACGCGCAAGATGGAGAGCCGAGCCTTTCCGCAGCATGGCCAGAAAATTAACACTTGGTAAGGTTAGGAGATTATCCGAAAAGCGAGAAAACACAGTAGCTTACGGAAAAATCCTAGCAAGCCGATCAAGCCGGCGGGCCATCAATGGGCCCCCGGCTCCATCAGTTCGGCAAGCCGCGCCTGCTCGCCCGCGCTGAGCGGCGCGACCGCCTCCGGTTTCGCCTCGGCGGTGCGCCGGCGGCGCCGCATGGCCACGACCAGCGTTATTGCGCCGACGCCCAGAAGGCCGATGGGCGCAAGCCACAGCAAGGCGGTCCGCAACTCGAAGCGCGGCTTGAGCAGCACGAATTCGCCATAGCGGGCGACCAGATAATCGAGCACTTGGGTGTCGCTGTCGCCGGCCTTGAGGCGTTCGCGCACCAGCAGGCGGAGGTCGCGGGCGAGCGGGGCATCGGAATCATCGATCGACTGGTTCTGGCACACCATGCAGCGCAATTCATGCGAGAGGCCGCGCGCGCGGGTTTCCAGCGTGGGGTCGGGCAGGATTTCGTCGGGCTGCACGGCGAAGCCCGGTCCCGTGGTCGCGACCACGGCCGCGACGACGAGGAGTCGAAGGAGCGTCAGAAGCTTTGGCAAAGCCATGCGCGCTACTCCGCCGGTTGCAATGCGGTCCTGGCTTGGGCGGGTTTCGGCGCGCCGACGCGCAGGCGCCGGTCGGAGAGCGAAAGCCCGCCGCCGAACACCATCACGATGCAGCCGAGCCAGATCAGGAGCACCAGCGGCTTGTGATAGATTCGCACCGCGATCGAGCCGTCCGCGTTGGTGTCGCCGATCGACACATAGATCTGGCTGAAACCGCGCGACAGGAGCGCGGCCTCCGTCGTCGTCATCTCGCGCGTCGCAAAGCTGCGTTTGGCCGGCTCCATGACGCCGATCCGCTCGCCGTTTCGGCGCACGGAGAACTTCACCACCAGCTCGTTGTAGTTCGGTCCGCTCCGCGGCGTAGTCCCATCGAAGGTGAACTCGTAGTGCCGCAACGATACCTTGTCGCCCGGGCGCAAGGAGACGATCTGCTCGGTGCCCCATTGCGTCACCCCGACGATGCCGAGGAGCGAGATGCCAAGCCCGATATGCGCGAAAGCCGAGCCCCAGGCCGAGCGCGGCAGCCCGGCGGCGCGGCGCAGGACGGTACCGAATGGGGCGCGCCACAGCCCGGTGCGCTCGACGATGTCGGTGACGGCGCCGGCGATCACGAAGATCGCAAGGCCGATCCCGAAGGCGGCCAGCACCGGCCGGCCCTCGATCGCGCAGACCGCCGCAACGCCGAGCAGCGCGAGAATGAACGCCGCGGTCAGGCGCTGGGTGACGCCCTTGAGATCGCCGCGCTTCCACGCCATCAGCGGGCCGAACGGCACCGCGATCAACAGCGGGACGAACAGCGGACCGAAGGTCGCGTTGAAGAACGGGGCGCCGACCGAGATCTTCTCGCCGGTGACCGCCTCGAGCGCGAGCGGATAAAGCGTGCCGACGAACACGGTCGCGCAGGCGGTGGTGAGGAACAGGTTGTTGAACACGAGCGCGCCTTCGCGCGAGACCGGCGCAAACAGCCCGCCCTGCTTCAGGAGCGGGGCCCGCCAGGCATAGAGGGCGAGGCCGCCCCCGATGAAAAGCACCAGGATCGCGAGGATGAAGACGCCGCGCATCGGATCCGACGCGAAGGCATGCACCGACGTGAGCACCCCCGAGCGCACCAGGAAGGTGCCGATCAGGGACAGCGAGAAGGTGAGGATGGCGAGCAGGATGGTCCAGATCTTCAGCGCTTCGCGCTTCTCCATCACGACCGCCGAATGGAGCAGCGCCGTGCCGGCGAGCCAGGGCATGAATGAGGCGTTCTCGACGGGGTCCCAGTACCACCATCCGCCCCAACCCAGCGTGTAGTAGGCCCAGTAGGAGCCCATCGCGATGCCGAGCGTCAGGCACATCCATGCGACCAGCGTCCACGGCCGCACCCAGCGCGCCCAGGCGGCGTCGATCCGGCCCTCGATCAGCGCGGCGATCGCGAAGGAGAACGAGATCGAGAAACCCACATAACCGACATAGAGAATCGGCGGATGGATCGCGAGGCCGAGGTCCTGGAGGATCGGATTGAGATCGCGGCCCTCGAGGGGCGCATCCGCCAGGCGCTGGAACGGGTTCGAGGTGATCAGAATGAAGAGATAGAAGGCGGCCGCCACCCACGACTGAACGCTGAGCACGGTCGCCTTCAGGGTCGCCGGAATGTTGCCGCCGAAACCCGCGACCAGCGCGCCGAACAGCGCCAGGATGAGGACCCAGAGCAGCATCGAGCCCTCGTGGTTCCCCCATACGCTGGTGAATTTGTAGATCAGCGGCATGGTGGAGTGCGAATTGTCGAAGACGGTCACGACCGAGAAGTCGGACATGACATAGCAGGCGACCAGGGCCGCGAACGAGAAGGCGACAAAGCCGAATTGCGCCAGCGCGGTCGGCTCGGCGACGCCCATCAACACCGCATCGCGCCGGCGCGCGCCATAGAGCGGAACGACGGACTGCACCAGCGCGACCACAAGCGCCAGAACCAACGCATAGTTGCCCAGCTCGGCGATCATGGCGCGCTCCTCGTGCCGGCAGCCGGTTTCTTGTTCTCGTACTCGTCTTTCCAGTGTCCTTGCTTCTTCAAGGCGTCGGCAACTTCTTTCGGCATGTAGTTCTCGTCGTGCTTGGCCAGCACCGAGTCGGCCTTGAAGGTGCCGGAGGCCTGCAGGGCGCCTTCGGTCACCACGCCCTGGCCTTCGCGAAACAGATCCGGCAGCACGCCCTGGTAGGTGACCTGGACCGCCCGGTTGCCGTCGCTGACCTCGAAGCCGACGTTGAGATCCGCTCCGCGCACGATGCTGCCCGGCACCACCAGGCCACCGAGCCGGATGCGGGTGCCGGGCGCCACATGCTTCTCCACCAGATCGCTTGGCGAGTTGAAGAAAACGATCGAGTCCTTGAGCGCCGAGAGCACAAGGGCGACGGCCAGCCCGAGTACGCCCACGCCGGCGGCGATCAGGGTGAGGCGGCGTTGCTTGCGAGTCATGGCCTGTTATTTCTTGTTATTGGCTGGTTGGCATTCATCGGTAGGATCGCGTGTCTCATACCTCGTCGAGGCGCTCCGCCGTCCAGCTCGCCGGTACTCGCGCTGCCCCCGCACGTGCGGTGCAACCGCCCCTGCGTTGCACCATATCGCGGTGCCCGCGCTGCGGCCACCCCTGCGGATCATCGTCGGCATGGCGGTTCGACGCAGGCAAGATCGCGGCGGTGGGGCCTCCACATCAAGCCTCACCCAGCGAGCGAGGCTCAACCGTCAGTCGGGCCGGGAGCAAGGGGGAAAAGGGTGCGCTAGCGGGTCGCCGGGTGGAACGTCAGGCTTTCGCCGCCACCTTGCGCTCGTTCGCGACCGCGACCTCGCCCGCCTTGACCAGCGTCTCGGCGTATTCCTGGCCAAAAATCTTGGCGCAGAAGCGGGCCCCCGCGTTGAACTGCGATTGCCGGTAGCTGCGATCGGTCTTCACCGACGTGCGCAAGCCCTCGAGCAATTGCTCGACATGCGTCTCGAGGTAATTCTGCACCTCGGAATAGGCACGCATCGTCATCTCGTTGATGGCGAGCTCGTTGGCGTAGCTGCGACACTGGCCGACGAATCCCAACAGGGCCTCGGTTTCGGCCACATCGGACGCATCCAGCACCGATCCCGGCACGATCTCCTTGTTGGATCGCACGCGCAGCATGCGGCGCACCCGGCCGGGCGCGGATTCGATGTCCGGCCGCAGCGTGACCGCGAGCTGACTGCGGATGGCCGCAAGCCGGCGCCCCCAGGGCGTATCGCCGGACAGATCCAATTCGGTGCGCAGTCCGCGCGCCGCATCGTGGATGTCCTTGAGCAGCGAGGGCTGCGCCATCGCCTGGCCGCGCTGGAGATCGGTCTCCAATTCGCGCACCAGTCGCTCGACGTCGGACAGCACGATCGACACCGCCGGCGCATAGGGCGTCTCGCCGATACGGGTCGGCTGGTCGCTGTCGGCCGCCTTGATGGCGACGCGGATCAATTGCCACGGCGCCGAAAGCCGGCTCAACAGCAGCACCAACGCCATGGTGTAGACTTGGCGGTGCTTTCCCGCCGTCGAGTCGACGAAGGCGGTAAACGAGCTGATCTGGTCGTCCGACAGGTTGCGGATCTTGGACGGCAATTTGCCGGCGAGCGCCGCGAGCACGTCGCGCGTCTTCAGAATGGCGACGAGCTGCCGCACGTCCTCGAGCGCGCGCGGCGTTCCGATCTGATGGGCGAGCTTGCGGCGCGCCTTCTCGTCGGTCTGTGATGCACCCAGTGATTTCTCGATCGCCTGGATGACGCGATCCTGGAACGCATGGGCGGCTTGCGCCGCCTTGCCCTGCTCACCGGCGTGCAGCAGTCGGATCGCATTGTCGGCATAAGCGCCCGCCTCGTCCGGCACGAGGTCGCGGCAAATCCACTCCCACATCGTCGCGGCGGCGGCACGCGGAAGGCGCCCTTCATGCACGCGATCGGGCTCGTCGGCGACGAAGAATGGCTCGAGAAAGGCGAAGAACAGCCGCGCCGCGTTTTCGTCGCGGTCCGCGGCGGAGGGGACCGGGCTTGCGGCCGGCGCATCGTCGCGTCCGACGTTGCGCAGCTCGCGGATGATGAGGTCGCTGCCGGGCAGCCCCCCGCCCTCCTCGCTGCGTTCGAGCTCGGCGAGCAGCATCGCGCGCACCCGTGGGCTCAATTCCCGCAGAAAGCCGCGCAGTTTGTCGGCCTTTTGGCCGTCGATCGCCATGCAGGGCACCAACCAAGGGGTGACGTTTGGGTCCTGTCTTAGCCGTCGTCGCGTTAAGAACTCGTTGAAACCTCGGATTTGGCAGGCTGCGCGCGGCCTCCGACGACGGTCCCGCCGGCGCGCGGCAGGAACCCAAACGACCCGCATCCGGCAAGCGGCGCTTTCGCGGTTGGAGGTATTATAGAACCTCTACGGAGGCGCTCGGACCCGGGGATGCATCCCTCTCCCGATGGCGTGTTCCCGCCCGGGTGGCAGGGTTGCGAAAGCGGATCGCCATCGCGCAATCTCGGCGCCGGGTTCACGGAGGTCATCGCCGACATCGGCATCACGCCGGCATAAGCAATCCGAGCAAGCGCCCGCCAAGCGCGGAGGAAACGCCATGCAACGAAGCACCGACCGGATTCTCACCACGCATGCGGGCAGCTTGCCGCGGCCACGCGACCTGCTCGGCCTGGTGCGCTCACGCGCGCGCGGCGAACGGGTCGACGAGGCGGCCTTCCAGGCCCGCTTGCGCCAGGCCGTGGGCGAGGTCGTCCGCAAGCAGGCCGCTCTCGGCATCGACGTGGTTGACGACGGCGAGTTCGGCAAGCCGAGCTTCGTGACCTATGTGCGCGAGCGCCTCGGCGGCCTCACCCGCCAGGAGGGCGAGCGGCAGAGTCCCTGGGTTCGCTCGCGCGAGGCGATCTCGTTCCCGGAATTCTACAAGGCCCAGGCCGGCGCCGTGAATGCGCGCCAGGCCCTCATGAGCTGCACCGGCCCGATCACCTATCGCGGATACAAGGAATTGCAGACCGACCTCGACAATCTCAAGGCCGCGCTCGCGGGCGTTGACGTGGCCGAGGTTTTCGTCCCGTCGATCTCTCCATCCAACATCGAAGACTGGAACAAGAACCAGTATTACAAGACGCCGGAGGACTATCTTCATGCCATTGGCGAGGCGATGCGCCAGGAATATCAGGCCATCGTCGCGGCCGGCTTCCTTGTTCAGATCGACGACCCGCAGCTGGTGACCCATTATGTGGTCAATCCCACCGCGACCGTCGAGCAGTGCCGCAGATGGGCGCAGATGCATGTCGAGGCGCTCAATCACGCCATACGAGGGATTCCGCGCGAAAAAATACGCTACCACACCTGTTACGGCATCAACATGGGCCCGCGCGTCCACGACATGGAGGCCAAGGACATCATCGACATCGTGCTCCGGATCAATGCCGGCGCCTTCTCGTTCGAGGCCTCCAACCCGCGCCACGAGCACGAATGGACCGTTTGGGAACGGGCCAAAATCCCCGACGGCGCCGTGCTCATCCCGGGCGTGATCTCGCATTCCACCATCCTGGTCGAGCATCCCGAGCTGATCGCCCAGCGCATCGCGCGCTACGCCAAGATCGTCGGCCGCCAGAACGTGATCGCGGGATCGGATTGCGGATTCGCCACCTTCGCGGGTTCGGACGAGGTGCATGAAAGCATCGTGTGGGCGAAATTCGACGCGCTCGGTAAGGGCGCGCGGATCGCATCCCGGGAGCTGTGGGCCAAGCAACCCGGCAGACGGTCGGCGAAGGCGGCCGCAAAGCCCAAAAGGGCGCCGGCCAAAAAGCCCGCCAAGGGGCGGAAGACCTCGGCCCGGACCGCGCGCAAGGTTGCGAAACGGCGCTGAGCAGGCGGCAAGGCGACTTCCGCGCGCCGCTCCATTTGTGTAAGTCCTCCCGAGCCGTTCCGTGCAACCAGACCGATGTCCTCCGAGGAACCGTATGGCCGATTGGGGCTCCGGATACGTCACCGACACGGCCTATGTTCATGATTTTTGCCGCGCGCAGACGCCGGCGATCCTGAGCCTCGCGGCGCTCTCGCGCAACGTGTCCGCCGCCGGAGGGCTCGGCGAGCCCCTCTCCTATTGCGATCTCGGCTGCGGCCAGGGTTTTACGGCAAATCTCGTCGCGGCCGCCAACCCGCGGGCGGCGGTGGTCGGCGCGGACTTCAACCCGACCCACATCGCCGGAGCGCGCGCGCTCGCGAGCGCGGCCGGGCTCAAGAATGTCGTGTTCTGCGAGGCGGGCTTCGACGAATTGCTGCAGGACGCGGGCTTGCCGGACTTCGACGTGATTTGCATGCACGGCGTCTACAGCTGGATCAGCCCGGAGAACCGCCGCACGCTCGTCGCCCTCATCCGCCGGCGACTCAAGTCCGGCGGCCTGCTCTACATCTCCTATGACGCGATGCCCGGCTGGGCCGGAATTGCGCCGCTTCGCCGCCTCCTGCTGCAACGCCATGCCTCCTCGGGAAGCGCATCGTCGCAGGCCGGACTCGCGCAGGCGATCGCCTTCGCCGACAAGCTCAAGGAGCTCGGCGCGCGCTTCTACCGCATGTATCCCTATGTGTCAGTGCAGTTGGATCACCTGAAGAAGCTGCCCGCGTCCTACCTGGCGCACGAGCTTCTCACGCGCGACTGGCAGGCGTTCTCGTTCAGCGACGTTGCGACCGAGCTTTCCGAGGCCAAGCTCACCTATGTCGGATCGGCCCACCTCACCGATCACGTCGATCGCGTGAATTTCACGCAAGAGCAGCAGGACTTCCTCGCACAGATCGCCGATCCGCTGCTTGCCGAGACGACGCGCGACATGATCATCAGCCGGCAGTTCCGCCGCGATATATTCGTCAAAGGCATCGCGTCGGTGCGGCCGCTGCCGGCACGCGAGCGCTGGCTGGACACGCGCTTCGCGCTCACCACGCCCGCCGAAGAGGTCGAGCTGACGTTCGAGACGGCGCTCGGCACGCTGCAGCTTCGGCCCGAGACCTACAAACCGGTGATCGAGATCCTCGGGCGCGGCCCGACGACGCTGCGCGAGCTCGTGGCGAGCCCGGCCGGCGCCAAGCTCGAATGGGCCGGTCTGCTCGACGCCATCAAGGTCCTGGTCGGACGCGGCGAACTGCAACCGGCGCTGCCGGCGGAGAACGAGGCGGAGCGCGCGGCGTCGACGCGCGCTTTCAACGCGGCCGTAATGGGGCTGGCAAAAGAGTCCGCCGATCTCGGGTATCTGGCCTCACCGGTGACCGGCGGCGGGGTGCGGGTCGATCAGCTGACGCAGCTCTATCTGCAGGCCAAACAGGAAGGCGGCGCCGATCCGATCGCGGCGCTTGCCGCGCTGGCCGAGCGGCGCGGCGGGATCGTCGACAAGGATGACCAGAAGCTCGGACCCGAGGAAGCGCTGGCGGCGCTCAAGGCGAGAGTCGCGCGCATCGAGCAGACGACGATTCCACTGCTGGGGCGGCTCGCGATCAGCTGAAGCGTTGCGCGCGACGGCCGGATTATCCCTTGCCGCTCGGGACGATCAAATGGCCGCGGTCTTCGACTGCGTCCGCAAGCTTGATGAAATCGCCGCCGACGCCGTGCAGATCCGCGTTCAGCTTGATCAGGTCGACGCCCAGCTTGATGAAGTCGTCGGCATGCTGGCCAATCGCCTGATCGAACTTGATATCGACTTTGTGGTCGATCGCGATCGCCCCGTCCTCGTTGACCGGCGGAGCGAGATCCTGCGAAACCTTCAGGAAGTCGCCACTCACGATCTTGTAGTCGTCGGCGAGCTTCAGTGAATCCCCCGAAAGCTTGAGAAATGCCGTGCCGAGCGCGGATCTTTCCGAAATCCCGCTGATCTTGATGAAGCTGGCGAGGTCGGCCGAAATCTTGAGCTGGTCGTCGCTCTGGTTTTTGTAATCCAGGCTGATCTTGGCGAAGTTCAAGCTGAGACTCTCCGCGGGACCGAGCTTGATATCCTGTCCGGCCGCGAGGAAGTCGAGGCCGGTGATCTTGAGATCGGCCTCGTATTTCAGGAAGTCGGCCGCCAGCGGAAACGGGACTTCGCTGGCCGACGGCATGAACTTGATGAACTGATCGGCGAAATTCGCAATCGCGCCATCGAGCTTGTGAGCCGGCTCGGTCAGCTTGATGAAGTCGAAACCGATCTTGATGAAATCCGTATCGATCTTGTGCAGATCGCTATCGATCTTGTGCTGGACCGCGGGAACCTGCGCCTCTGAAGCTGCGTCATGCACGAGCTTCAGGATGCCGCCGCCGAGGTCGGCGAAGCTTGCGCCGAGCCGATCCAGGCTATGATCGGCTTTCTCGGCCGCGCCCTCTATGCCTTCAAACTTGAGAAAAAAATCGGAGGAGGCCATGGCGCGATCTCCCAATTCTTGGCGGGTAACGAAGTACCGTCACGGCTTAGAGGAAATAGCTCTTTGGTGGACCGTAGCTCCGAGCCCGCACATTGACAACGCCGAAAAAGGCGATCGACGGCGAAGGATCGCACGCCGCCGACCTGAGTTTGCGCGCTGCGCGCCGTCGCATTGGTTTGGAAACCAGCCGATCTCGCCCTTCATTTCGCCTACGCCGCCGGCAGGACCAGCTCGGCGCGCAGGCCTCCGATCGGCGCGGTCGCAAGGGTAAGATTGCCGCCATAGAGCGAGGCGAGCTCGAGCACGATCGAGAGGCCGAGTCCCGAGCCCGGCTTGGTCTCGTCGAGACGCTGGCCGCGGCGCGCCACCTGCTCGCGATCGGCCGGCGAGAGGCCCGGACCGTCGTCGTCGACGACGACGCGGACAATGGACTCGAGCGGATCGCCCTGCTGGCGTTCCTGCGTCACCTCGATGCTCACCCGCGCCTGCGCCCATTTGCACGCATTGTCCACGAGATTTCCGAGCATTTCCTCGATGTCCTGGCGCTCGCCGCGAAAGCGCACGCTCTCGGGCGCGTCGAGGTCGATCGCAATGCCGCGTGGGTGATAGATTTTCTCCATCGTCCGGGTCAGCGCCGTCACGACCGGGCCCACCTCCGTGACCGACCCGACCACGGTGGCGCGGGCCGCGATGCGGGCGCGCTCGAGGTGGCGGGTGACCTGGTCGCGCATGATACCGATCTGCTCGCCCACCTTGGCGGCCAACGGATCGTCCGCGCGCGCGGCGGCCTCATTCATCATCACCGACAATGGTGTCTTGAGGGCGTGCGCCAGGTTGCCGACATGGGTTCGCGCGCGCTCGACGATCTAGCGATTGGCGTCGATCAGCGCGTTGGTCTCGCGCGCAAGCGGCTCGATCTCGACCGGGAAACGGCCGGCGAGCCGCTCGGCAGTGCCGGCGCGGATCGCGGCCAGGCTTTCGGAGATGCGTTTCAGGGGCGCGAGGCCGAAGCGGACCTGGAACATGGTAGTGAGCAACAGCACGGCCGCCAGGATCGCGAAGGTCAGGGCGATCGCGCGATCGAACGAATGGGTCTCGTCGTCGATCTCCTGGGAGTCGCCCGCCACCGCCACGAGGTAGCGGCCGTCCTCGCCGAGGTCCACGGTCCGCTCGATCAGGCGCAGGCGCTGGTCCTCCGGCCCCGGCACATAGGCGCGGCGCGTCCCGTCATCGGTCGCCGGCACCCCCGAGTCGGCGAGATGAGGCAGACCCGAATCCCACAGCGAGCGCGACGAGCGCACCTCCGGCCGCGCCGCGTTGAGGCGGGTGAGCTGCCAGTACCAGCCGGACAAAGGCAGGTCGAACTGCGGCTCGCCGAGCGACTGCGGGGTGCGTTCGCTCGAGTCGTCCGGCGCCGCCACCTCGGCCACCAGGGTACGCAGAAACACGTTGAGCCGGCGATCGAAGGAGCGCTCGACGGCGTCGCGATAGAGCGAGGAGAGCACGAAGCCGGTGATCAGCAGGATGATGCCGGTCCAGCCGGCCGCCGACACGAAGAGGCGAAGCGCGAGCGAGTTAGCGCGCATCGCTCGGCGGCGTGAGAAGATAGCCCAGCCCGCGCACGGTCTGGATCACGTCGACACCGAGCTTCTTGCGGATGCGGCCGACAAAGACCTCGATGGTATTCGAATCGCGATCGAAATCCTGATCGTAGAGATGCTCGACCAGCTCGGTGCGCGACACCACCCGACCGGTATGATGCATGAGATAGGCCAGCAAGCGGTATTCATGCGAGGTGAGCTTCACCGGCGTGCCGTCGACCGTGACGCGGCCGGTGCGCGAGTCGAGCCGGACCGGACCGCACAGGAACTCGCTCTTGGCGTGCCCGACCGAGCGACGCAGCAGCGCGCGAATCCGCGCCAGCACCTCTTCGAGATGGAAGGGTTTCGCCACATAGTCGTCGGCACCGGCATCGAAGCCCTGCACCTTGTCGCTCCAGCGGTCGCGCGCCGTCAGCATGAGCACCGGCATGGCGCGGCCGGCGCGCCGCCAGGATTCCAGCACCGAGATGCCGTCCATTTTGGGCAATCCGATGTCGAGGATCACGGCGTCATAGGGCTCGGTTTCGCCGAGATAGTGGCCTTCTTCGCCGTCGAAGGCGCGGTCGACCACATAGCCGGCATCGGTCAGCGCGGTCGCGAGCTGCCGGTTGAGGTCAGGATCGTCCTCGATGACGAGGAGGCGCATGTCTATTCCCCACTATGCCGTACTATACCCAAGTCTTGGTCCTGGTCATGCAGGCCCATGGCGGCGCCGTTGGCGGCGTCGATGCTCGCCTGCGCCACCTTGCCATTGCGTCCGAGCACTGTCAGCACATAGACGAGGCGTCCGTCGTGCTCGCACAGGCGGGCGTGGATGATCTCGCCGCGCTGTTTGACGGCCCGCATCGCCCGCGAGAGCGGCACGACCGCATGGGCGGCTGTCTTCGCCTTCTGCTCGTTGGGAGCCAGGCAGCGATCTGCGGCGTGAGCCGCCGGACAGGCCGCGGCGCTCGCGCCGAGCGCCAGCCCCGTCAACACGCTTCGCAGCAAGATCATCCGTCCCTCGGTTGCGACCGCACGCCTGCGCCTCCCCGCGTCAAGACTGCGGCATATCCGACTCGGCAAAGCCGTGAAAGGTCGCGAATTGGTCGACCCCCTGGCGCGGGGCGCGCCAGCGATTCACGGGAGCCTCCTGGTCGCCGAAACCGAGCGCGATGCCACAAAACAATATGTGGTCGGATGGCAGGTTCAAGAAGGGCGGCACGGTCTTGTGCCAGCGGGTCCAGGCCTCCTGGGCGCAGCTATGCAAACCATGGGCGCGCGCGAGCAGGAGCACCGTCTGAATGAAGCCGCCCAGATCCGACCATTGCGGCGGCCCCATCGAGCGGTCGATCGAGACGAACAGCCCGACCGGCGCGTCGAAAAATTCGAAATTGCGCGCATATTGCGCGATCCGCGCCGGGCGGTCCTGGTGCGGAATACCGAGCGCGCCATAAAGCAGCGCGCCGACCTCGAAGCGCCGCGCCGCATAGGGTTCCCGCAGCGGCGAAGGATAGATCGCGTATTCCATATCCTCGCCGCGCGGCAATTCGCCATGGCGCGGGCGGATCTGCGCCTTCAAGGCTTCGAGCGGCGGCCCGCTCAGCGCATCGACGCGCCAGGGCTGCAGATTGCCTCCCGACGGCGACCGCGCCGCCCGCTCGAGGATGTCGCGCACCACGGCGAGCGGGACTGGCGTAGGCAGAAAGGCGCGGCAGCTGAACCGGCTCGCGACGGCGTCACGCACATCCATGGGGCCTCTCCAAGGGTTTCGCGACCGAGTGTGCCGGCGGCGAGGCGTGGGGGAAAGCCGATCAAGCAAGCGATGGGCGGCCGGTGCATGTGTGCGGACGCCGTTGACAAACCCTGCACGTTGCGGCTCAACGCGCCCATGCGCCGTCTCGCCGCCCTCGCTGCCGCCATGGGTCTGTCCATTCCTGCCGCCGCCATGGTGGGCGGCGCGCCGCCGGCCGATCCGGCCGCCGCGCGCCACGTGGTGCTGATCGTCGGCTCGCGAGGGACATGCTGCCCCGGCGTCGCGCTCACGCGCGATCTGGTGCTCACGGCGGCGCATTGCACGCTCCCGGGCGCCGACTACAAGCTGATGGAATTCGATCCTGCCCATCAGCCGGTGCTCAAGGATGTCG
>DATBBS010000535.1:0-3063 GCA_036270895.1 Xanthobacteraceae bacterium | reverse complement strand
GGCGAGGCCGCAGCCGAAATGCGGATTGTTCAATCCGATGTCGTCGCGCAGCGCGTAGAGCAGCGGCATGTCCGGATCGGCGTCGACCGTATGGGTCTTGCCGTTGACGTTGAGATTGAATTTTTGGTTCATGGCGGCCTTCACCTCCCGATCAAAATGCCGTCCTTGAGGACGCGGCATTGGCGTATCCGCTTTGGCTCGCGGGCGCGAACGGCGGAATATGGGGCGAGACACTATGCCAGGGCGCCCGCGATGGGAACGGGTTAAATCCGGTTCCGGATCGGCGATTCTGCAAACGCAGCCCTGATGGTTGCCCTCGCATCTATTTGGTCGCAAAACGTCTCGCTCGCTGGACAATTGCCGCCCCCACGGGGGCCCAATTGCGGCAAAGACGACAATTGTGCCACCCGCCGCCAAAACCTAGATTAGCCCGCGGCACGGCAGCCAAAACGGAGAGCCAGATGGACGTTGGAATCGTGGGTCCGAAGACCCGGGGCTCGCGGCTCGCGCGGGCCGCGCTCGGGCTGGGCGTTGCCGCATTATTGTCCGCTCCGGCACTCGCGCAAGACAAGGTCTGGCGCCACGGCATCATCGAGGCCAAGAGCGATGCCGGCATCCTGTACATGGCGAGCAAGCGCGACTTCGCCCAGAAGCTCGGTCTCAAGCTCGAATTCGTGCCCCTCAAGACCGACACCATCGGGCTGAAGGCCGCGATCGCCGGCGAGCTCGACTCCTTCGAAGGGGGCCCCGGCGGCTCCATCGTTGCCGCGTCGCGCGGCGCCGACGTCAAGATCATCGGCTGCAACTGGGTGGTGGTGCCGCATGGCGTGTTCGTGCGCGACAACATTTCGGCGATGGCCGACCTCAAGGGCAAGTCGATCGCGGTCTCGGCGCCCGGCAGCTTCCCCGAGCTCGTCGCCAAAGCCGCGCTCGAGAAGGCCGGCATGGCGGTCGGCGACGTGAAATTCGCCTCCATGGGCTCGGACACCGACCGCTACAAAGCGCTCGCCGCCGGCGTGGTCGATGGCGCCATCGTGAGCAATGAATATCTGCCGATTGCCGCCAAGAGCGGCATCAAGGAGCTGGTGGCGGGCAGCGAGGCGGTGCCGAATTTCCTGCGCGTCTGCCTGCACGCCACCGGCAGGACGCTGAGCGCGCGGCACGACGATGCGGTGAAATTCCTCGCCGCCGAGATGGAAGGCCTGCGCTATGCGATGAGCCATCGCGACGAGACCATCGCGATCACCCATGAGATCACCGGCTCCAAGCCCGACGATCCGCGCCCGGCCTTCGTGTACGACTGGGCCGTGAAGGCCAAGGCGGTGGCGCCGGACCTGCCGATCCCGATGGACAAGCTCGACTATGTCCAGAACCAACTGGTCAAGGCCGGCAGCATGCCGGCGCCGATCGATCTCGCCAAGGTGGTCGACGGCAGCCTGCGCGAGAAGGCATCTTCGCTGGCCGGCATGTGAGCCGCACCGGCGGCGTCGCGCGACGCGCCGGACCACGACAAAACCGGAGGGCGAATGGGTGAGGTCAGTCTCCTCGACGTGTCGAAGCGGTTCACGCTGCGCGTCGGCGGCGAAATCCAGAAGGTCCAGGCCCTTCAGAAGGTCAGCTTCACGGTGCGCGACGGCGAGATCGTGGCGCTGATCGGTCCCTCCGGTTGCGGCAAGACCACGGCGTTGCGCATCGCCATGGGGCTGGAGACCGCGAGCGGCGGCCGCGTCACGGTCGACGGCCGCGAGGTCACGGGCTGCGGCCATGACCGCGGCATGGTGTTCCAGCATGCCGAGCTCCTGCCCTGGCTCACCGCGATGCAGAACGTGATGTTCGGCCTGGAGATGAAGGGCATGCGCGGGCCCGAGCTGCGCGACACCGCGATGCGCTACATCGAGCTCGTGGGCCTCACCGACTCGCGCAACCGCCGGCCGCACCAGCTTTCGGGCGGCATGAAGCAGCGCGTCGGCATCGCCCGCGCGCTCGCGATCGATCCAAAAGTGCTGCTGATGGACGAGCCGTTCGGCGCGCTCGACGCGCAGACCCGCGAGACCATGCAGGAAGAGCTGTTGCAGCTGCACGAGCGCACCCGCAAGACGATCCTGTTCGTCACCCACGACCTCGACGAGGCGGTGCTGATCGCCGATCGCATCGTGGTGATGCGGGAGGGGCGCATCCAGGAGATCATGGACGTGCCATTGCGGCGCCCGCGCGGCGACCTCGGCGTCGTGCGCGGCACCAAGGAATTCGCCGATACCCGCTATCACGTCTGGCGCGCGCTGCACGCCGAGACGCCGACCTTGCACTGAGAGCCCCGATGACCGAGATCGCCGGCAGAACCACCCCGCAGGCGCCCGACGAGAGCGCGCCGCGGCGCGCCGTCCCGGCCTGGGTCATCACCACCGCGTCGGTGACGTTCCTGCTGCTGGTCTGGCAGTATTTCGGACGCAACATCAATCCGGTGTTCGGCTCCTATCCGAGCGAGATCGCGCTCGCTTTCGTCGAGCTCGCCAGGTCCGGCAAGCTGATGGCGGCGCTCCTGGAAAGCATTCAGCCCTTCTTCGCCGGCTACGGGCTCGCCATCCTGATCGGCGTGCCGCTCGGCCTGCTGATCGGACGCTTCCGCGTCATGGAGGCGGCGCTCGGCATCTATGTGACGGCCGGCTATGCGATGCCGCTGGTGGCGCTGGTGCCCTTGCTGGTGCTGTGGCTCGGGCTGGGCTTCAAGGTGAAAGTCGCGGTGGTGTTCCTGATGTCGGTGTTTCCGATCTGCATCAACACCTGGCTCGGCGTCAACGCGGTGCCGAAGACGCTGATCGAGGTCGGCAAGTCCTTCGTGGCGCCGGATTCGGTCATTCTGCGCCGGATCATCCTGCCCGCCACGCTGCCCTACATCATGGCGGGCATCCGGCTCGCCGTCGGCCGCGCCGTGGTCGCCATGGTGATCGCGGAATTCTTCACCACCATCTCGGGCCTGGGCGCGATCATCATCAACTCGGCCAACAATTTCGACACCGCCACCATGTTCGTGCCGATCGTGCTCTTGATGGTGATGGCGATCGG
>DATBBS010000534.1:0-23065 GCA_036270895.1 Xanthobacteraceae bacterium | reverse complement strand
GCGACGGATCACCCAGCGCTTGGTACCGGGCGCGGGAAGGTCCGAAATCGTGAGCGGGCTACCGTCGGGCCCGATGACATACTTGACCCTCGGGCGATGGGGCTCGGTCATGGATACTCTCACGCACTGGACTGACTAACTCCGGTCAATCTAGCCGTGGCGGCTTAAAATTTAGCTAAGCGACGGTGCAAATTGGGAAATGTTTGTTCCATGCGTGCCGGAGGTGCCCCTGGGTGGGCACCCGGAGGTATCTTCTCCATGGCTGGGTCGGGCCGGCTGGCGAGGTCGGCAGGCCCCAGGACGCTCCCGTCCGCAGCGTGCGCCGATCAGGATTTGCTGGCTGGTGCGATCACCCGCAGGATCTGATTGACCGTGAAATTCTGCCCCGCGACCGTGAGCATGGGGGGATTCTGGGTGAGGTCGACCGAGCTGACCACGCCGTTGATCTGGGTGGGCACGGCCACC
The DNA here is from genome assembly GCA_036270895.1 of Xanthobacteraceae bacterium. GTDB lineage: Bacteria > Pseudomonadota > Alphaproteobacteria > Rhizobiales > Xanthobacteraceae > JAVDCA01. Next base: position 22,600 of record DATBBS010000534.1, on the reverse strand, counting down.
GATTTCCCGGTCGCCGGGTCGGCCGCGGTGACGCTCAGCGTATAATTGCCGTCCGGCCATTGCTGACCGGTGTTGCCGACGCCGTTCCAGACAAACGGTTGGGCGCCGGGTTGCACGAGGCCCGTCTGAGAGAAGACGGTCTGGCCGGTCGAATTGGTGATGGTGAAGGTCGCGGTCGCGGCGCTCGTCGGGGCGTAGGTCCATTGCGCCTGGGAATCGACCATCTGGGCGTTCGAGCCGTTCACCGCGACCGTGGCGCCGACGAAGTTGAGCGCCTGGGTGGCCTGCGCGGTCTGCTGCAGCGACACCAGGGTCTTCAGCTGCGTGTTCATGTTGATCTGCTGCTCGACGCCCGCGAACGAGACCAGCTGCTGGGTGAACTGGTTGGTATCGAGCGGGTCGAGCGGGTTCTGGTTCTGCAACTGCGTGGTCAGCAACTGAAGAAAGGTGTTGAAGTTGCCCGCGATCTGTCCCGCCGCGACATCGGTCGTGGCGGCGGCTGCGGTCGGGTTCGCCGATGGCGGGACCGGGGTCGCGGTGATTTGGGGAATCGTCGCCGGAATGATGTCTGTGGACATGGGCTCACCTCATACGCGGATGTCGACGCCGCCATTGGGGCCGAGCAGGCGGCCATAGGTGCGGACGGTATCGACGGGGGGAATCTCGTTGGTCGGCACGATCACGCGTGCGGCGCGTGCCGTGCCGTTGTCCTGGAAGCTCTGGTTCTGCGCGCCGGCGCCCTGGTCGCGCAGCGAGAATTGCAGCCCGTCGGCGCTGGTCTTGAGGCCGGCGTCCTGCAGCGCGCGCTCGAGCTGGGGCGCGTCGCGGCGCAGCATGTCGAGGGTCGCTGAACGTTCGACCACGAGATGGGACGTGACGTTGCCCTGGCGGTCGACGTCCAGCCGCACGTCGATGCGGCCGAGGTCGGGCGGATCGAGCCGGATCTCGAAGCGGTTGGACCCCGCGCGGGCATGCGCCGCGATCTCGACCGCGACGCCGGCGATCGGCACGGCGGCGGCCGCGGCCGCGATGGCCGGGGCGGCGGGCGCCTGGGCGGCTGCCGCATTGGTGGCTGCGGTGCCGGCGGATTGCAGCGCGCCGGCCTGGCTCTGATCGCCCGACGGCGCGGCGGCCTGCACCGGCAGGTCGCCAGCAGTCGGCGCGGCTTTGTCGGCCGGGAGGCTTGCGTCGGTGCCGGCGGTGCGGACCGCGCTGGTCTTGTCCTCGGCCACCGTAGTTTTGTCGGCGCGCGGGCTGGCGTGCATGTCGGTGCCGTTCGCGGCGGCGGTCGCCTCGGCGGGTGTTGGCGCGGCGCCGGCGAGCTTCGCGGCTTCGGCCGCTCCCGGCTGGGCCGAGCTTGCGGAGGGGGTCGCCGCGGTTTGCACGGAATCACCGGGGGTGGGGTCGGTCGCGCCGGCAGCAGCACCAGCCGGTGCGGCTGCGGGCTTGGCGGCGGACGCTTCGCCTGCCGCGGTGGGGATGGCGGGGGCGGTCGGAATATCCGTGGGAGCATCGCCCTTGGGGTCCGCGGCGCCGCGCGCGCCGGCAGCACCGGGGGTGGCGGCGGGGCCGGTGGCGGCTTTGGGGCTACCGGCGGCCGCAAGGGCCGCGATGCCTGCGATGGCAGGCTCGGCATCCGCCTCCGTCGATGCGGCTGCGGCCGGCGCGGCCGCGAGAGCGGGTGCGAGGACCGGCGCGACGGTGGGAAGGGCGACAGGCGTCGGAGCGGCCGGGGTTGCGACGACCGCGGCGACCGCGGAGGCTTCGCTGTCGGCGCCAGCTTTGGGTTTGGGGTCGGTGCCGTCTGTCGCCGCGGCGCCGTCATCCGCCGCGGCCGCGGCCTTGGCCTTGGCGTCGGCTTTCGCGTCTTTGGTCAGCGTGTCCTGGTCGGCCGCCGGCGTGGTGTCGGTGTTGGCCGACGCATCGGCTGGCGTGCTCGCCGGCTCGTTCGGGTCGGCCGGCGCCTTGTCGCTTTTCTGGTTGTCGCTCTTCTGGGCCGGTTTGGCGGCAGGTGGGGCTGCGGGAGGCGCGGCCGAGGTGACCGGGGTGGGCGGCGGATCGCGGGGGGCGGGCGGGTCGCTCGGCGGATCGTTCGGCGCGGCGCCATCCATGATGGCGGCGAACGGGATAGCGGGGCTGCCGTTCGGGGGCGTCGGCCGCGGCTGTGACGCCCGCGCGCTGGTGACGGCGGAAGCGATTTGGGACGCGGCGCTCTGCACGTGAGGGACCTCGTGATGTTTCCGGCTGGTGGCTTGCAATCGCCGGGCCACGGCGTGGAAAATAGGAAAAATTGCGTGAAATCAGGCGCTTGAAGAGAAGAGTGGTAATTTCGGATGGAGCCGGCAGGGGGCAAGCGCTTCCGGGCGGGCGGCAAGAACTGCCGCCGGGGCTGCATTTCCCGCGGCGGCGGACATTGCGCCGGCCTTTACGCTCCCTATAGTAGAAGGCGCAGTTCTCACATTTTTCAGCCAAGGCCGCCGTGCGGCGGCCGGACGCTTTTTCGGCCAAGGAGCGCGGCCCGCCGGGTTGCTGTCACGATGCTCAACAGTCTCGATCTCGAGGGTGCGCCGCAGGACACCCGCGTCGTCGTTGCCATGTCGGGCGGCGTCGATTCGTCGGTGACCGCGGCGCTGCTCAAGGCCGAGGGCTATGACGTGGTCGGGGTGACGCTGCAGCTCTACGACCATGGGGCCGCCAGCCATCGCAAGGGCGCCTGCTGCGCGGGCCGCGACATCCACGACGCCCGCCGGGTCGCCGGCGACATCGGCATTCCGCATTACGTGCTCGACTATGAGAGCCGCTTCAAGGCCGCGGTGATCGACCGCTTTGCCGGGAGTTATGTGGCGGGGGAGACCCCGGTGCCTTGCGTCGAATGCAACCAGTCGATCAAGTTTCACGACCTGCTGACGACCGCGCGCGAGCTCGGCGCCAAGGCGCTCGCGACCGGCCACTATGTGGCGTCGCGGCGGCTCGCCGACGGATCGCGCGCGCTCTTCCGCGCCCGCGAGGAGGCGCGTGACCAGAGCTATTTCCTGTTCGCGACCACGCGCGAGCAGCTCGACTTCGTGCGCTTCCCGCTCGGCGACCGGCCCAAGACCGAAGTGCGCGAGCTCGCGCGCGGCTTCGGGCTCGCGGTCGCCGACAAGGAGGACAGCCAGGACATCTGCTTCGTGCCGGCCGGCCGCTACAGCGACGTGATCGAGCGTCTCCTGCCGGGCGCGGCGGTGCCGGGCGATATCGTCGATCTGTCGGGCCGCGTGCTCGGCCGCCACACCGGCATCATCCATTTCACAGTCGGCCAGCGGCGCGGCCTCGGCATCGCATCGGGGGCACCGCTCTATGTGGTGCGGCTCGACGCCGAACATCATCGCGTCGTGGTCGGACCGCGCGAGGCGCTGCGCACCATGCGGATGCGCCTGCGCGACGTGAACTGGCTGGGCGAGGGCGATCTTCTGGACGCGGCGGGCGGCAAGCGCCACGAGGTCTTCGTCAAGGTGCGTTCGACGCGGCCGCCGCAGCCGGGTTGGCTCGCGGTCGCGCCCGACGGCGTCGAGATCGAGCTGCTCGATGGCGAGGAGGGGGTCGCACCCGGGCAGGCCTGCGTCCTTTACGACGCAGCCAACGGCCAATCGCGGGTGCTCGGCGGCGGCTTCATCAAGAGCGTGGCGGCTTACCCGGACATGGTGGCGCCGCGGCCGCCCCAGCGCGCGGGGGCGGGCGCGCGCGGGTAGGCGAGGCGGGGGCGATGCAGACCGAGAAGCTCGACCGGACCACCATCGCGAAAGCCTATGCGCGCTGGGCGCCGGTCTACGACTTCGTGTTCGGCGCGGTGTTCGACCATGGCCGCCAGGCCGCCATCGCGGCAGCCGAGCGCGTCGGCGGGCGCATCCTCGAGGTTGGCGTCGGCACCGGCCTCTCGTTGCCGGACTACAATTCGGGCAGCCGGCTGGTCGGGGTCGATCTGTCGTTGCCCATGCTGCGCAAGGCGCAGGCGCGTGTCGCCGAACTCGGGCTCACCAATGTGGACGCGCTCGCCGTGATGGATGCCGAGCGGCTCGGGCTGCCGGACCACAGCTTCGATGTGGTGGTGGCGCAATATGTGATCACCGCGGTACCGCACCCCGAGGCGACGCTCGACGAGTTCGCGCGCGTGCTCAAGCCCGGCGGCGAGATCATCCTGGTCAACCATATCGGGGCCGAGACCGGGTTGCGCCGCGTCTTCGAGCAGGGCTTTGCCCCGGTCGCGCGCCAGCTCGGGTGGCGGCCGGAATTTCCCTGGGGGCGGCTTGCCGCCTGGGTCGAGCGCGCCCAGGGCTTCCGGCTGATCGAGCGCAAGCCGATGCCGCCGCTCGGCCATTTCTCGCTCATCCGCTTCGGCAAGGACGCGCTCGCGGCCGCGGCTTGACACGGTTTTCCGGCGGTCCCTATAACCCCGGCGGCCCAGGAAGCGTTTTTCCGGCGAAGGCCTGTTCCGGACTTCATCCGGAATCGCAGCTTCGCCCTGGAATAGGCGTCAATACAAATAGCTGGAGCGGTTTCCGGGCTTAGGCCGTGAAGCCGGTCCAGCCGGGTCGGTTGGCGGGGTAGCTCAGCTGGTTAGAGCGGCGGAATCATAATCCGTAGGTCGGGGGTTCAAGTCCCTCTCCCGCTACCATTTTTCCCCACACCACTCGTATGCCGTTGGGGTTGGCGCTCTCGCCAAGGAGCGCGGTGAGGCGCCCGGCGATTTTGACGACAACACCGCCGCCGCGAGCTGGGTCGCGAAAGATGGTGGCGGTTTCGACGAGGTCTCTCCCCAGCCCGTTTGCGATCAGGCAAGGTCGCGCGGCCTTGTTCGCCCGGCAGCATATCCCTCGGAGGCTTTTCTGGAACCGTACTAAGCGCTAAGCTTCCGGAACGGGAACAGGTTCAGCGAACGCGCGAGGTGCGCCGATGTTCGATGTTCCATCCAAGGCCCAGCGCCGTTCTATCGCTGCCGCAAACCACCGCCCGCATTCCGGCGCCGCGTCTTTCGGCACGCCGATCCCAGTCAACAACCAATCGCTGCAACATCATCTGAGGTCCCAAAGGCTGCGCGCTAAGCTCGCCGTTGGCGGCGTCCATGACCATCAGGAAGCCGAAGCCGACCGGACCGCGTACCACGCGTCTTTCGGCGCGCCGATCCCAGTCGACAACCAATCGCTGCAACATCATCTGAGGTCCCAACGGCTGCGCGCTAAGCTCGCTGTCGGCGGCGTCCATGACCATCATGAAGCCGAAGCCGACCGGACCGCGGACCAGATCATAAGCGGCGAGGCCGGGGCCTGCGCCTGCGGCGGAACCTGCGCGTCCTGCCGGAGCAACGGGGAAAAGGTCCGCCGCAAACCTGCGCAAGCAAAGAACGCCCAAGCCTCTGGTGTTCGAGACGACGCCTTCGGCTCGAACGCAGGACGCCCTCTGGATGCCGGCACGCGGAGCTTCTTCGAGCCCCATTTCGGCGACCTGTCCGGCGTGCGCGTCCATGACGATGAGGAGGCCGCCGCGACCGCCGCCGCCATCGGCGCCCGGGCTTACACCGCCGGCTCCGATATCGGCTTTGCGCCGAGCGAATATGCGCCGGGCAGCAGCGAGGGCAAGAAGCTTCTCGCGCATGAGCTTGCCCATGTCGCCCAAGGCGGGGCGGTCGTGCGCCGCCAACCGGACGACGAAAATGTCCGGTCCCCGATCCTCGGGGTTCCGCGGCCGACCAGCCTCATGCTCGATCCTTCCCAGATGTGCGGCCCGAACGGCTGCTTTACGGACGCGGACATCGATGCCCTTGGCGAGACTCTCGCAGACCCCTGGGCAGGAGCCGCGCCGCAAGCTGCCCCCGCCGAAAAGCAGCCGGATGAGGAAGGCGACGAAAGCGAGGATCTGACGTCGGCGCAGACCTTCAATATCGGGCCATTCGTCGCCGTCGCCATGACGGCAAAAGGCCCCACTCCGGCTCCTACGCCCGTTCCGGTGCCCAGCAACGTTTCCCGGATCGTCCAGGGCTCCAACAATCCCACCGTCGTTCAAGGCACGTCCATGATGGCGGGCAGGACCGGGCATCAGCCCACCACCTTCGGACAAGGCAATCTCGCCGGTGCTGACGAGGTTTCGATCATCGCGCATGGCAATGTCGGCCATGCGCGCATAGGAACTCAGGCCTATTCGGCGCGGGCGCTGGCGGAAGAACTGGTCGCCTCCGGCTGGAAAGGGGGAACCGTCCGGTTGATCATCTGTAAGACCGGCCTCTGCGGCCCCGCACCGAACACCTTCGGCCAGAACCTCGCTAACGAGCTTGCGGCGCTGGGAGCGGACAGCGCCGTGATTGCACCGGTGGGCAACGTCAACATCGCAAAGGGCATTCCCGGATTGCCGCAGGTCCGCACGCAAGATGCTCTTTCACCCTCGCCACGCGGTTGGGATTGGGAAATCTACACCGCCGAGGCCCCGAAAGAGCCCTCGTTCTTTTCCCTGAAGGCCTGGAAGGGCGCGGGCGTTGGCGCGTTGAAGACCGGTGCCCTCATTGCGCTATCGATTCTGCACGGCAGAGCAGTGGTCGAACGAATGCTGAAGCAGGCGCAGGAGACCGGATTCGCGCCCCTCGGGCCAACTGGCGACAAGCTTTATGATCTCGGCGCCTGGTTTCTCGATCCCACCAACGAAGCAGGCCGAAGCGTGCCTTTCAGCCAGCGATTCCATATGGCCACGTGGCGGCAGACCATTCGCGATGCCGCCGACAAGAAGGTGGTGGGAGACACCTACAAATTTCCCTGGGAAACCGACGACGGCTGGGATGCTCTCCGCGAGCACCGCATGACAAAGACTTGCTACGTCTATTACCGCAAAGGTCCGAACGGATATTGGTACACCATCAAGGGGTCCTGCGACGAAGACGAATTCTTCCCGCCGGACCTCAACAAGGTGATCGACCCGAACGTTTCCGACGAAGAGCTGCGCCAATATCTGGAGCTTCCGCCGGCGACGAGCGGCGCGGAATCCGGCGACTTGGTTTAGGCCGGCAGCGCGGCCGAGGCCCGCGCGCTTTGCGTTTTGAATAGCGTATATTTGGCAGATGTGGGGAAAGTAGCGGTCCCTGCTACCAATCGAGTGCATGAGTCGCGGGAATTTGTGGATGCCGCCCGATGGAAGGCGAAGGATTCCGCGCGCGGCCGAAGGGGACTGCGCGAAACCCCCGGATGGCCGGGGGTTCGCTCAGGCGTGGGACGGTCGTTGGGCGATCAGCCGGAGTTGCTTGCGCCGCGCTGGTAGGAAATCCCGATCGCCGCCGCGATGGCGAGAGCGGCGGCGCCCAGCAGATAGGCGTCGCGGTCCTCACGCACTTCATGCACAGCCGCAGAGACCAGTCTCGAGCCGTCCTTCGCCCATGAGTTTGCGGTGATTGAGGCGTCCGCCGCCGCGTCGCTCGCGAATTGGCCGGTACGCGAACGCCACGCGCCGACCTGTTCCCTGAACTCACCGGCCTGTTCCCTGACGGTGCCGCCCAGCTGACCAGCTTTTTCCCTGACGGTGCCACTCAACTCGCCGGCTTTTTCCCTGACGGCGTCGCTCAGCTCGCCAGCTTTTTGCTTCACGCTGCTGCCGAGCTCGCCGGCTTTCGTGGCAAGCTCGCTGCGGGAGAGCTCATCGACCATCTCGCTCACCGACTCGATCTTCTCGCTCACCGTCTCCTTGACGGCGCCGGCGAATTCGCCCGTGCGGGCGACGAAATCGGCGCCGGCATAACGCTGGTGCGGGTCGGTTTTCAGCAAACCCCACAACCCGGCGCCGACCAGCAGGGTGGCAATCGGGGGGTGACGGGCCAAACGCCAAGCCAAGCCCGCCCCGATCGCCAATGCGGCGATCGGATTAGCGGCGGCGCGGGCCTTGATCTCGTCCAAGACTCCGTGCGCCGTATCCTGAGCGGCCCCGGTGACGCGGTCCGTCACGTCGTCCTTCATGCGCGCCATGGTTCCGGGCGAACGAAGCCGCGCCAAATCGATCCGCAGCCTGCCCCGCGCGTCCTCGACTTCCCGTTCCAGCACGTCGAGTTCAGTCAGGGTCATCGTAGGCCCCCACGGCCGGGGAGCGTGCCCTCCGGCACCAACCCCGGACTGCGCTCATCATCATTGCTGCCGGCAACCTTATTGGCGAAGTTGCCCGCGACGTCGCGCGCCAGTCCCTTGAGGGCGTCGGCATTCAGACCTTTGTCGGAAACGGCCTGCTTGAGCTGCTCGCCCGCTTCGCCGGCTGCCGATTTCACGCTGTCACCCATTTGATTGGCGGCGCTCATGAGCGCTTCGCGCGCCGGGCGGAAGGCCTGCCCTTCCACATCGGTCGAGGGGAAGATCGCGGCGAGCGCGGCTCCGGCCGCCAAGCCCAGCCCTGCCAGCGCAAGCGGCTGGTCGCGCAGAACCTGGGCGAAGCCTTGCTGGACGGTCGACTGCGCCTGGTCCGCGAAGCGGGAGGCCTGCGACGTCACCGTTCGGCGCGCGTCGTCCGCATATTTGGACACGGTGGACGCGTAAGAGCCGGCCGCGCCGGAAACGCGATCGGTGACGTCCGACGCGTAGTCCTTGGCGCTTTCCGCGAAACCGGACGCGCTGTCGGCGACGCCGGACAGAACTCCCGAAGCGCGCGAACCCGTCGGCTGCCGGCTGGCCTCATCATCGTAGTAGGACCGGCTGGGGGCATCGAAACCGCTCGACACTGTGCGTGCCTCCGCGTTCCGCCCGCGCAGGAACAGCGCGGCACCCGCCGCGAGGACGAGAAGGGCCTCCGGGTTTCGCTTCGCGGCTCCGATCAACCAATCGCCCGCCTGACCGTATGTGTCGTGCTCGCTCATGATAGCTGCTCCTTGGCTGTCCGGAGATCTTCGTTGATTTGTCTGACGCTTCGGGTGGGGACGAGAGTCTCGCGTGACGAGGCCCGCCCGTAATAGAAGGCCGCCCCCGCGATGGCTGCCAGCACGGCCGCGACGATAAGGCACGACCAGTGCAGCGGCAGGCCGAGGCTGGCGAGACCGAACACGATGGCTTCGATGACCAGGAGGAGCGTGATGAAGGCGAACAAGCCGGCAACCACGAACCAGATGCTCGCCTCGAGGCGGCGCGAGATCTTCTCCGTCACCTCGGCGCGCGCCAAGCGGATCTCTTTTTGAACGAGATCCGACAGATCGCCCAATAGATCCGCGATCGTCCGGGCGATCATCGAGTTCTGCAGGGCCTCATACGCCATGGCGCTGACCCATTGTCTGTCCGGGCCTTCGGCTCGCGGCCTGGCCATTGGTCATGCCGGTCCGGCCGAATTCCTGGTTTCCCGGCTGGTCGCGAAAGCGTCCGTCGGGGGCGCGTACCGAGGCGCCTTGGCCGGCGGCACTCGAGGGCGCGACCTTCAGGATGCGGAAGAGCAGGAAGCCCGCGGCGGCGGCCGCGCCGAAAACAACCGCCGGCTGGCGGCGCGCGAAATCGGAGGCCGTTTCGAACAATTCCTCGACGGTCTTGTCCCGGGTGCTGGAGGCGAATTCGTCGATCTTGTCGGCCGCCCCGCGCACGAGGCCGGCGAGCTGCGGAGAATTCTGCTTCAGATTGTCGGCGGCGGCGCGCACCGATTCCGCAACATTACCAATCATGTCGGCACCCATGCCGACTTTCTGATTGAGCACGCCTTTGATGTTCTCGTTCGCCTCGGAGGCGAGCGACGCGGCGGCCTGCTTGGCCTGGGTGCCGATCTCCTGGGCCGTATCGCCCAGCTTGCTGACCGTTTCCCTGGCCATCTTGCCGACATCTCGCGACGCGCCACTGCTTGCGGCCGCGCCGGATGTCGTCGATGTCGAGCCGCTCTTGCCGGGGTCTTGTTGGTTGGGATTCATTGGTTCCTCCATGGGACTAGGGCCAACGCGCTCAAATCTCAATTGTTCCTTGCACGAAACTCCGCAACGCATCGGCGCGACAAAACAAATTCCTTCGCGCGCAGTGGTGCGCGCGCGAAGGCGTTACTCCGTCAGCTGGCAGCCTTGCGGTTGACCCCTTTGCGCTGTGCGATGGTGGACAGCTTCTTGTCCGCCGCCTTCTCTTCCTTCAGGTTGGTGTTCAGCAGGCGCACGACGTCGTCACGGCCGAGCTCCTCGGCCCAGGCGATCAGCGTGCCATAGCGTGCCATCTCATAATGTTCGACCGCCTGGGCCGAGCCGACGATGGCCGCGTCGAGAACATTCTTGTCGTCGACCTCGCCCGCCACCTCGTCGGCTTCGTCGATCAGGCCGTTGATGGCCGGACACTTCACGGCCTTCGGCTCCTCGCCCAGCAGCCGGAAGACGTGCTCGAGCCGCTCGATCTGTTTTTTTGGTCTCTTCGAGATGCTGGCTCAGGCCTTTGGTCAAATCGCGGTTGGTCGCCTTGTCGATCATCTTGGGAAGCGCCTTCACGATCTGGTTCTCGGCGTAGAAGATGTCCTTCAGGCCATGCAGGAACAGGTCGTCCATCGTGGCGATGTCCTTGCTGAAGAGGCCCATGGTTTTTTCCTTTTATGGGGACTGGCTGACGCCTGAACGTCCGGTAATCCGGGTCAGTTCCGCAACCAAGGTGCGACAGAGGGACCGAAGCGGGAAGCCGCGCCGGAACTGGTCCCGCGCCAGAACGTTTTGGCTTCATGAAACCGTTTGTCGTGAAATGCCCGGTCACCGACGTCTGCATCATCACGCCGATGCCGGAAGGAGTGGTGGTCCCGCCCGACGGGGCGATCGTCTACCTCGAGTGTCCTTGCTGCCGGCTGACGCACAAGATGGTGCTGCGCGACGCCAAGCACTTCAGGCACGCATCCTGAGACGTACGTTGCGCTGTTGCTGTCCTCGGAAGATCGGCGTCACCGACGTCGCATGGTCGCCGATGCCGCCGCACGCCGCCGGCGGCGCGGCGGCGTTTTCGCCAGCGTGATCCAGGCCGGCGCATGGTCGCTGGCGTTGGGTTCGTCACGGGTTTCGCGGTCGACGCCCGCGTCACTAAGACGCCGGGCCACGTCGGGACTGAGCAGCAGGTGATCGAGGCGCAGCCCGGCGTCGCGCCGCCAGCGGTTTCGCATGTAGTGCCAGAAGGTATACATCGGCTGTTCGGGATGACGCTTGCGGATCGCGTCGGTCCAGCCCTGTCGGATCAGCTTGTGAAATGCGGCGCGGCTTTCCGGCTGAACCAAGGCATCCTTGGCCCATGACGTCGTCGGGTAGATGTCCCGATCGGTCGGGACCACGTTATAGTCTCCCGCCAGGACGACCGGCACCTCGAGCCGCAAGAGCGTCTTGGCGTGCTTGGCTAGGCGTTCCAGCCACGCGAGCTTGTAGGTGAATTTCGGGCCGGGCTGCGGGTTGCCGTTGGGCGCATAGAGGCAGCCGACGACGATGCCTTGCACCGCGGCCTCGATGTAGCGGCTTTGGGTGTCGGAGGCCTCGCCCGGCAATTGCGTGCGGGTGACCACCGGCTGGACGTCGCGCCCGAGGATGGCGACCCCGTTCCAAGATGTCTGCCCGCGCCAGATCGCGCCGTAGCCGGCTTTTTCGACGGCCGCGACAGGGAATTCCGCATCGCTCGTCTTGAGCTCCTGCAGGCAGACGATGTCGGGCCGCGTCCTGTTCAACCATTCAAGGAGGTTCGGAAGGCGCCGCTTGATGTTGTTGATATTGAAGGTGGCAATCTTCATGCAGGATGTTGCGCGCGGCCGGGACACCGCGCGCCGGCCTGCGGCTCGGGCGCTCAGCTCGAGGCCGGCGCGTTCAGGGCGTCCACGTGTAGCGGTGCTGCCTGCCCCAGTCCAACATCGGTGGCGGCGTCACCACGCCCTCGCGATGCCGTCCGCCTGCGGCGGCAGCAAACCACGCGGCCGCTGCGCCCAGCAAGGCGGCGGCACCGGTCATGAATCCTAGGAGCACGGCGCTGCGGCGGGCGCGGTCGATGTCGGCCTTGGCGTTGGCGGCGACCTCGGTCACCCGGCGTTCGGCGTCGGCCGGCGCGAGGCCGGTGGCGGCCGCGGTCAGGCGGATCAGATAGGTGCGGTCATCCGCCGACATGCCGGCATGGCTCGCGGTTGTGAGCAGGATGCGGCCGGCTTCGGCGCGGATGTAGCTCATGTCGGTCGCGGGCGCGCGCGTCCCGCGGAACAGGCGGTCGAGGTCGTAGGCGATGAGGTTCTCGCTGCCCACCGAGGTTGCGGCTCCCGCCGATGCACCGGTCGGCGCCGCCAGGCGCGGCAGCGCCTGGAGGGCGGCCAGCGCCAGCACGGCCGCCAGCAGGGTGGCGAGCGCCCAGACGATCAAGCCGTGCATGCCGTCGCCGAATTCGAGGTCCTCGGGCGTGGCGGGGCCCAGACGGGCGCGCAGACGCGCCGCCACATAGGCGCCGAACCCATAAGAGGCGAGGGCCGCCAGGATGATGTAGAGCCCCGACAGGAAGACCAGCGCGAACGAGGCGTCGCGCCATGTGGGCGCGGTGGAAGAGAGCGACAGCCCGACCGCGAGCGCGAAGCTATGCAGCACGAAAGCGAGCGCCGCCGCCGCCATGGCGCCGGCGATGATCGGGGTCCATTGCAGGCCGACGAGGCCGAGGGTCGTGCGCTCGACCGCCGGGGCGGCGCGTGTGTCTGTGAAGGTCACGGATCCTGACTTTCTTGATGCGCTGTCAGCGCAGGCCGAAGAACGAAAGGATCGCCATGATCACCACGATCAGACCGATGAGATAAATCAAGCCGTTCATGGGCTGCCCTCGCAGTTGTCGCCGCCGCGCCCTCGAATTGGCGCGGTGCAGACAAAACGGGTTGCGATTGGAAAGGTTCCCTTGCGCGATGACGATCGATCCGCCGGTCTCGGATCGCGCCTCGCGGCAATCGGCGGATTGGCGATCACGAGCGGCACCGCGGACGGTTTCTCCATCCGTGGCGCCGCTCCTCGTCACTTCCCGCGTGTGCAGACGTAGATTGATTTAGTCGAGGATGTCGACGATGCGTCGCGTCCTGGGATCGATCAGCACCGTATGTCCATTAAGGATGGTGTAGCGATATCCGGGAGCCCGGTACTCTGGGGGAACGTCGTAATAGGAGATCTCTTCATCCGGCAAAACCGTGCCGACCCGGAATTCACCCCTGTATGCAAACGAAGGACGCCGCTCGCGCACGACGTATTCGTGGAAGCGAGGGCGCTCGTCGACCCCGAGAATTCCGCCGATCGTGCCAGTCACCGCACCCACGGCCCCGCCGACCACGCCTCCGATTGGGCCGCCTGCCCGGGACCCCTCGCGCGCGCCCTCTTCGGCGCCGCGTACCGTGCCCTGGGCGTGGGCTGCGACCGGCAAGGTGAGCGCCGTCACGAGCATAGCCGCAATGATCTTGGTGTTCATAAAACCCTCTGCTGGATTGTTTGGCTGAACCAAAACAACGCGGTGAGCTGTGTTTTGTTCCGGTACGATCCGGCAGCCTCTGTTCATCGCGATGGCAGCAGGGGCAGCAAAAGATAGGACTGGTTGGCGCCGCCGGTGCGGATCGTATTGATTCCGGCAAACAGTTGCGGCGGACGGTCCGCCGGGTCGTCATGCGTGAACCAGGCCACGCCGCGCAGCGGCCCGGTGGCGCCGGGCCGCTCGAAATCCTTTCCCTGGATCGTCAGCGTCAGGCGCGACCCGCGCGGCAAGGCGAGAGCCATCGGCCAGATCTCGAGGTCGACCTCGTAGGTCTCGCCCGGCGTGAGCGGCTGGCGTTCGTCATGCGGATAGAATGGAAGATAGTCGGTGGAGCGTTGCGGGTCTGTCTTGCGTTGCGAGACCCGCAGCCAGCCTTGCGTCACCGGCGACTTCGGCTCGGGCGCGGCGATGAAGGTCATCTCTCGTCCATCGCGGTCGAAGGCGCAAACCGTTGCGAAGATGTCCATGTCGGGCGTACTGGAGGAAACGAACAGCTTCGCCTTCACCGGGCCCACGATCTCGGCGTCTTGTGCCCAGGCCGATGTCGAAAACGTCACGCCCTCGCTCAAAGCCGGGTAGCTGGCGCTGGCGCCCCTTGCGGGCTTGCCGGCATCGAGCGTGTTGTTGGCGGCGTCGAGAAAAAGCCGGGTCCATTGTGTGGCGGGGAGGGGCCATGCGTCGGCCTGCGCCACGCGGGCCACGGTATCGCCAGGGCCGCGGACCTCCACCTCGACCCGCGGCTCCTTCTCCCATCCATTGTCGATGCCCTTGAGATAGCGATCGAAGAAGCGCCGTTGCGTTGCGACGTTCCGGGGCTGCAGGAAGGTGTGAAAATAGGAGCCCGATTGGACCTTGAGCCATTTTGCGCGCGACGCGATCCCCATGTAGCCGCGAATGGTGCCGCGCAGATGAAGTCCGAGGCCGCCCCAATTGGCGATGACCAGGGCCGGACACTCGATCCGGGAAAGATCGGGCGTCCGCTCGGCGTAATAGGAATCGTTCAGCGGATGGGCCAGGACGTCTCCCAGATAGTCGGCGCGGTTTTGTGCGAGCTGCTCCGGCGAGAGCGCGGCGGGCCCGGTGACGCGCTCGCCGGTATAGATGTCGCGATTGGGTGTATCGGGGTTGCCGTGCTGGTTTCGCAGCACGCTGCGGCTCCACCAGCGCTTGAGAAAGCCGCTGGCGAAAATGCCGTCCTGACGCGTGCGGTCGCGATAGAAATCATAGGTGCCCTGCCAGGGCAGGATGGCCGCGAGGTGTGGCGGGCGCATCGCGGCGACGAACCATTGGCTTGCGGCGTAATACGAGATGCCGAGCAGCCCCACCTTTTGGCTGCTCCAAGGCTGCGCGGCCGCCCATTCGATCGCATCGTAGAAGTCGCGAAATTCGGCCGGTGAATTCGGGTCGAGCCGGCCCGGCGATTGGCCGGCGCCGCGCGAGTCCACGTTGATGACGACGTAGCCGTGCGGGACCCAGGCTTCGGGGTCGGGCCGTTCGAACACCAGGTGCTTGCCCGAAGAGGCCGCGAGGATTTCCGGATAGGTCTGCTCAAGGCGGTCCCATGCCTCCTGCATGAAGTCCCGCAGCGCCACGTCCTTTCCGTAGGGGCCGAACGTCATGAGCACCGGAAATCGGCCATCGGTGTCGGGGCGATATACGTTGGCGCGCAGGATCGCGCCGTCGCGCATCGCTATCTCGGCATTGCGGTCAAGAATCAATTTCCAAAGCCCCGCGACGGAGAGGGACGCCCGGCGCGAGATTCGCGCTCGGGCCGTCCGACATCGCAGGATAGCCGATACCGGGACCTTACCGCATCAGCTTGTCGATGGTGATGGGCAGGTCGCGCACGCGCCTGCCAGTGGCGTGGAAGATCGCGTTGGCGATGGCCGCGGCCGTGCCCACGATGCCGATCTCGCCGACGCCCTTCACGCCCAACGGATTGATGATGTCGTCCTTCTCCTCGACGAAGATCACGTCGATGTCGTGAATGTCGGCGTTCACCGGCACATGATATTCGGCGAGACTGTGATTCATGAGGCGGCCGAGCTTGTGGTCGACCAGCGTCTCCTCATGCAGCGCCATGCCGATGCCCCAGACCACGGCGCCCATGATCTGGCTGCGCGCCGTCTTGGGATTGATGATGCGGCCGGCCGCCACCGCGTTGACCACGCGGGTCACCCGGATCACGCCGAGCTCCTCGTCGATCTTGACCTCCGCGAAGATCGCCGAATGGGTGAATCGCGCGTGCTTGCCGTCGTCCTCGGGTTCGAAGGTCGCTGATTGCTCGATCCGCTCCACGTCGCCGGCCCGCATGGCGTCCACGAGCGAGACAGCGCGCGACGCATCGTCCTTGCGCCGGATATTTCCATCCACGAATGCGACGTCGTCGAGCCGGGCGCCGGCGAGGGGAGAGCGGTCCACACGCTGCGCCATGCGCAACAGCTGGCCGCGCAGACCCATGCAGGCTTCCTGCACTGCCGAGCCGAGCGAGGCCGTCGTCCACGACCCGCCTTCGACCGGCGCATCAGGCAGCGACGAGTCCGCGAGCCTGGCGGCCACACTGTAGAGCGGCACGCCGAGCATCTCGGCCGCGATCTGGGTCATGAATGTATACGTGCCCGTCCCAATATCGCAGAACGCGCTGCTGACCTCCAGATCTCCGTTGCGGCCGAGCACGGCCTTGGCGCTGGCCTTCACCTGCAGGGCTTCCCAGATGCCGGTGGCCATGCCCCAGCCGACGAGCTCGGATCCCTCGCGCATCGAGCGCGGTTCGCGGCTGCGCTTCGCCCAGCCGAATTTCTCCGCGCCCGCGCGGTAGCACGCGCGCAGCTCCTTGCTGGTATAGGGCTTGTCCTCGGACTGGTCCTTGTCCGAATAGTTGATCAAGCGCAATTCGAGCGGGTCGAGCTTCGCCGCATGGGCGAGCTCGTCCATGGCGCATTCGATCGCATAGGCGCCGACCACGCCGCCGGGCGCCCGCATGTCGCAGGGCGTATAGAGATCGAGCTTCGCGAGCTTGTAGGTGAGGGCGCTATTGGGGCACGCATAGAGCTGCCGCGACCAGTTGACGACGTTCTCCTGATAGTCCTCGAAACGCGACGTCATCGCCACGGCGTCGTGCGCGAAGGAAACAAGGTGGCCATCCGCCTGCGCCCCGAGCGCCAGGTGCTGAATGGTGGCGGGGCGGTAGCTGAAGGTGAACATCTGCTGGCGCGTCAACACGACCCGCACCGAGCGCTTGAGGGCGAGCGCCGCCATCACGGCGAGGACGAGCTGATATTGCGGCCGCAACCCAAGCCCGAATGCGCCGCCCACGTAAGGCGCCATCACATGCACCTTGTCGGGCGACAGGCCGAACACGTTGGCGGCATATTGCTGGCTGTTCTGTACGCCCTGCGTCTTGTCGAACACGGTGATCTGGCCGTCGCCCTCCCAGATGGCGGTCGTCGCATAGGGTTCCATCGGATTGTGATGCTCGATGGGGGTTCGATATTCCGCCTCCATGCGCACCGCCGCCTGTGCGAGGGCGCGCTTGGCGCCGCCGAGATCTTCCGCCGGGGGCGCTATGCCGTCGCGCTTCTTCGGGGGCACATAGGCTTGCGCGCGCGCCTGCTCGAAATCGGTGAGGGGCTGCTCCCGCTCATAGTCGATCCGCAGGAGGGTCGCCGCGTAGCGGGCGATCTCCAGCTCCTCGGCCACCACCAGCGCGACCGGCTGGCCGCTGTAGCGGATCTTGTCGTCATAGAGCGGCCGGAACGGCGAGCCCGGGGGCGCGACCTCGTCCCGATATTTCTCGTCGGACCCCGCGAGGTTCGGCCGGTTTTCGCAGGTGAGCACGTCGATGACGCCGTCGACGGCGAGCGCGTCGCGCGTATCGATGCGCCTGATGTAGCCGCGGGCGATAGGCGACGACACCACCACGCCATGCGCCATGCCGCGCATGTTGTATTCGGCGGCGTATCGCGCCACGCCGGTGACCTTGGCGGAGCCGTCGACCCGTGAGGTGGGCACACCGATATAGGTGGTGGCGGTCATCGCGGCCTCCCGGTCTCGCTTGTGTTCTCCTGGGGTGTCTTTCCGGCAATCCGCTTGTCCGATTGCGACTGCGGGCTCGCCTGCGCGGCTTGCGAGAGCGCGCGCAGGATCGTGCGCCGCGCCAACTCGATCTTGAAGGCGTTATGGCTGAAGCCGCGCGCGTTGCGCAGGATGGCGTCGGCCGCCCGCGTGAAAGCTTCGCGAGTCGCCGGCTCGTCCTTCAGCCGCGCTTCCGCCTCGCGGTCGCGCCACGGCTTGTGGGCGACGCCGCCGAGCGCGATGCGCGCCTCCTGGATCCGGCCATCCTTGAGGTCGAGGGCGGCCGCGACCGAGACCAGCGCAAACGCATAGGAGAGGCGGTCGCGAATCTTCAGATAGGTGTAGTTGCGGGCGAAGCCCTTGGGTGGCAGCTCGACCGCGGTGATGATCTCGTCGGCCGCGAGACTCGTGTCGAGATGCGGCGTGTCGCCCGGCAGGCGATGAAAATCCTCGAACGCAATCGCGCGCTCCCCGCCGGGGCCCGTCACCAGCACCCGCGCATCGAGCGCCGCGAGCGCCACGCACATGTCGGAGGGATGGGTCGCGATGCAGTGCGGGCTCGTGCCCAGGATCGCATGCATGCGGTTGACGCCGTCGACCGCCGCGCAACCGCTGCCGGGCTCGCGTTTGTTGCAGGGGGTCGCGGTGTCGTAGAAGTAATAGCAGCGTGTCCGTTGCAGCAGGTTGCCCCCGGTCGACGCCATGTTGCGCAACTGCGCCGAAGCGCCTGCCAGAAGGGCGCTGGCAAGCAGCGGATAGCGGGCTTCAACCTGCGGGTGATACGCAAGGTCGCTGTTGGGGACCAGCGCGCCGATGCGCAGGCCGCCGTCCTTGGTGTCCTCGACGCGACTCAAGGGCAGGCGCGAAATGTCGATCAGCCGCGTCGGACGCGCGACATTTTCCTTCATCAGATCGATCAGGTTGGTGCCACCGGCGATGAATTTGGCGCCGGGATCGGCCGCGATCTGGCGCACCGCTTCAGCGACGTCGGCGGCGCGAGAATATTCGAAATTGTTCATCGCCGCCCCTCCGGTTTGGCGGAGAGCACCGTCTCGATCGCCGCCACGATGTTCGGATAGGCGCCGCAGCGGCAGATGTTGCCGCTCATCAATTCGCGGATCTCGTCGGGTGTTTTCGCCCGGCCTTCCGCCAGCAGTCCGGCCGCCGAGCAGATCTGGCCCGGTGTGCAGTAGCCGCACTGGAAGGCGTCATGCTCGACGAAAGCCGCTTGCAGCGCGTGAAGCGTCGCGCCCTGGGCGAGGCCCTCGATGGTGGTGACCTGCGCGCCATCCTTCATGACGGCGAGCGCGAGGCATGAATTGATGCGCCTTCCGTCGACCAGCACCGTGCAGGCGCCGCACTGGCCATGGTCGCAGCCTTTCTTGGTGCCGGTGAGGTCGAGATGCTGGCGCAATGCGTCGAGCAGGGTGGTCCATGGGGCCACCGCCAGCTTGCGCTCGATGCCGTTCACGACCAGCGTGACGGTCAGCTTGGCGGGCGTCGGGAACTTCTCCGCGGATTTGGCGGCTGCGCTTCTCGGAGCCATCGGGTTCTCCCTGGAATACTCATGCCAAGGCCCTGCGCAAAAGCGTCCGCTGGCGCGGACCGGCGATTACGAATGGCGGCGCTGCCGTGCGCGGCGCCGTCCGGCCTATAGCTTTCCAACGGGAGGCCGGTGCGGTGGTTCCCGGGCGGAGGCGAAAGAAGCCTCCTGTCCGGCCGTCACAGGCGCGCAAGCTCATGCGTGCTCGGGCGCCCGCGGATTGTGACGCCATGACCGCCGCAGGTTACCGGCGTCAGTCCGGCTTGAAATTCATCGCCACGCCGTTGATGCAATAGCGCAGGTGGGTGGGCGGCGGCCCGTCCTCGAACACGTGACCAAGATGGCTTCCGCAGCGGCTGCAATGCACCTCGGTGCGAACCATCCCGTAGCTGTCGTCTTCCGAGTTCTCGACGGCGCCAGCTTCGGGATCGTTGAAGCTCGGCCAGCCCGTGCCGCTTTCGAACTTGGTCTTCGACCGGAACAGCACCTGCCCGCATGCGGCGCAACTAAAGGCGCCGGCACGCTTCTCGAAGTTCAGCGCGCAGCTGCCGGGCGCCTCGGTGCCGTGCTCGCGCATGATCTCGTATTGCTCGGGTGTGAGCAGGCGGCGCCACTCGGCATCCGTGTGGGTAACGGCGAACTGCTTGGTGTCCATGGTCTTGCTCCGCAGCATCGCGCTTTAGGCGCGATATCCCAAATATCGGCAGCGCACGCCCGCCGCGCAAGCCGGTCCGGCGCGGGCCGTTGTCCTTCCCGACCCACAGGTTGCTTTCGGGCCGGCCGCCCGCCCATAAATCGGACCTCATTCACCGGGAGCGCGCCCCATGGCCGACCAGCCACCCATCCTTGTCGACAGCCGTCCGGGCTATCGGGTCATCACCCTCAATCGGCCGCACCGGCTCAACGCCTTCACCGAGGACATGCATCTCGGGCTGCGAACCGCGCTCGACGAGGCGCAAGCGGATCCCGGCTGCCGTACATTGCTGCTGACCGGGGCCGGCCGCGCCTTCTGCGCCGGCCAGGATCTGAGCGACCGAGTGGCGGGGAGTGGGCCGCCCCGTGACCTGGGGCAATCGCTGGAAAATTTCTACAATCCGCTGGTGCGGCGGCTGCGCGTCTTGCCGTTTCCGGTGGTCGCCGCCGTCAACGGCATCGCGGCCGGCGCCGGGGCCAATATCGCGCTCCATTGCGACATCGTGCTCGCCGGGCGTTCCGCGAAATTCGTGCAGGCTTTCGCCAAGATCGGCTTGGTGCCGGACAGCGGCGGCACCTGGTTGCTGCCGCGCCTCGTCGGCGCGGCGCGCGCCCGTGGGCTGGCGCTGCTCGCCGAGCCGCTGTCCGCGCAAACCGCGCAGGACTGGGGGCTGATCTGGAAGGCGGTCGATGACGATCGGTTGATGGCCGAGGCGGAGTCGATTTGCGTGCAATTCGCCAACGGACCGACCATCGGCCTCGGGTTGATCAAGCGCGCGCTCGACGCGTCCGAACGGAATGATATCGATTGCCAGCTCGACCTCGAGCGCGATCTGCAGCGCGAAGCCGGATTCACCCCGGATTATGCCGAGGGGGTGCGCGCCTTCATGGAAAAGCGCCCGCCGAACTTCGCTCGCCCGCGCGGATGACCGCCGCGGTGCGCCGGCACCGGCAAGCCGCGGCTGTCGCGGCTTGAGACAATCCTCCCGATAGCGGAGAATGGAGGCAACCCATCGGGGGGCCGGGCGTTGGAGCCTAGATGGGGTCGGGGCGGTTCCCGGCGGCCGCCCCGGGCGGCCGGCGCATGCTGGCATTTTAGTTCCTGATTGGACGATGGCAGATCATGTTGACGTCATTGATCGTCCGCGTCGTTGGATTCTGCGTGCGGCATGCGTGGGGGGTGATTCTCGCCGCGGTTGTTCTCGCCGTGGGCTCGGGCGTTTATACGGCTCGTCATTTCGCCATTGACACCAAGATCGACAACCTGATGTCGCCAGGCCTCGATTGGCGAAAGCGCGAAATCACCTATCACAACGAATTCCCGCAGAGCATTCAGCTCATTCTGGTGGTGGTCGACGGTCCGACGCCCGAGCTCGCCGGTGCGGCCACGCGCGCGCTGGCGGAAGAACTGGCGAAAAAGACCGATCTGTTCCGCTCGGTCGCTGAGCAGGGCGGTGGTCCCTTCTTCCGGCGCAATGGGCTGCTCTATCTGCCGGCCGACCAGCTCGAGGGCGTCACGAACCAGCTTACGCGGTCGGGGCCCCTCATCGGAGCCCTGTCGAGCGATCCGAGCCTGCGCGGCCTCGTCCAGGCGCTGTCCTTCGGCCTCATGGGAGTGGACCAGGGTCAGATCCCGCTCGACGCCATGGCCCGCACCTTGAACATGGCGGCGGAGCCGATCGAGAAAATCCGGTCCGGCCAGACCGCGGACTTCTCTTGGAAGGTCCTGTTGCAGGGCGAGGCGCAGTCCTCGGACTTGCGACATTTCATAGCGGTGTCGCCCTACGTCAACGAGCGCGAGCTCGAGCCCGCCGCGAAGGCGATCGCGGGGATCCGCCAGACGGCGAAAGATCTGGGGCTCGCGTCCAACTATCGGGCACGGATGCGTATCACCGGGCCGGCTCCGATCGCGGATGAGGAATTCGCCAGCGCGAATGAAGGTCTTGCGCGCAACAGCGTGATCACGGGCGTGATCGTGGTGACTATTCTCTGGCTTGCGCTGCGCTGGTTTCGTCTCGTGTTTGCGGTCTGCGTCACCTTGGGGGTCGGCCTTGTGGTGACGGCCGCCCTGGGCCTGCTGATCGTCGGGGCGCTCAATCCCATTTCGATTGCTTTCGCGATGCTGTTCGTCGGGCTGGGGGCCGACTTCGCGATTCAATATACCGTGCGGTATCGCGCGGAGCGCCACGTCGTCGGAGATTTGCATGGGGCCCTGATCGTGGCCGCCGACCGGGTCGGTGCGCCGCTCACGCTGGCGGCTGGCGCGGCGGCGGCCGGCTTCATGTCCTTCCTGCCGACTCCCTATATCGGTCTCGCGCAGCTCGGCACCATCGCGGGCGTCGGCATGGGCGTCGCCTATGTGGCCAGCCTGACCCTGCTTCCGGCATTGGTGCAGGCCCTCGGGGGTCCGCCGGAGCCCCGGTCGCTGCGGCTTCCGGCGATGGCGCCGGTCGACGCCTGGTTGAAGCGCCATCGCTTCCTGATCGTCGCCGTGATCGCGGCCGCCGGCGTTATTTCGCTGCCAGCCCTGACCCGGCTGCAATTCGATTTCGATCCCCTCCATCTCAGGGATCCGAATTCCGAATCGATCGCGACCCTTCGTGAGCTGGGCAAGGATCCGAACGTGGCCGTGAATGCCGCCGAGGTCATCACCGAATCCCCGGAGGACGCGGTCGCGGTCGCCACGCGGCTTGCGGCCCTGCCGGAGGTCGACCGGACGCGGACGATCGACAGCTTCGTGCCGCCGGACCAGGATCGCAAGCTGCCGCTCATCCAAAAGGCCGCGGTGGCGCTCGGGGCCGCGCTCAATCGCGCGCCCCGGCCGGCGCCGAGCGACACCGAGAAT
>DATBBS010000533.1:0-4068 GCA_036270895.1 Xanthobacteraceae bacterium | reverse complement strand
AAGGGCCGGCAGGCCTCGATGATCAGCTTGGAGTGCGAGGTGACGCCGCGCGCCTTGGCGTCGGGCGGAATGCGCGGATCGAGCGCGGAGCTCCAGGCGTTGCGCACGATATCGACCTGCTCGGCCGGCTCGCAGCGGGTCGCGATCGCCCACATCACGTCGTTGATGTCCGACGGGTCGACGTCGTCGTCGACCACCACAACCAGCCGGCCCATGTAGCTGTTCGCCGCCGCCACCAGGGCGGCGCGCTTGGCGTGGCCGTCATAGCGTTGCGCCAGTGCCACCACGGTCATCAGTTGCGCCACGTGCTGCCACACGCCCGCGATGTCGGTAACGCCGGCCGATTCCAGGTTGCTCCAGATGCCGGCGGCGCGGAACGGCAGGCCGAAATGGAAGCGCGGCGGCTTCATGGGCGGCGAGCCCAGCAGGATCGGATCATGGCGATGGTGAATGGCGCTCACCACCATCACGGGGCAGGGCCGTGTGTCGGCGGCGTAATAACCGGTGAACTCGCCGAACGGCCCTTCGGGCAGCGTCTCCTGGCTCGTCGGCAAGAGCTCGCCTTCGAGAATGATTTCCGCCTGCGCGGGAATCGGCAGGCCGGTCACCGGCCCGGAATAGACTTCGATGGGCGCGCCCTTGATGGCGCCGGCGAATTCATATTCCGAGGCGCCCGCCGGGAGATACTCGAAGCCCGCGATGAACAACGCGGGATCCTCGCCGTTGACCACCGCGAGCGGACACGGCTTGCCCTTGTCCCAGTATTTCTTCGCGATGATGGCGCCGTGCCGGCCCGCATGGTCGAACTGCACCGTCACCTTGTCGCGGCCGTGCACCTGCACCCGGTAGATCGAGGCGTTGATCCAGCCGGTGTCGGGATCGCGCATGATGACCAGGCTGCCGGCCCCGATATAGGGGCCGCCATCCTGCTTGTGCCAGAACGGCGCCGGAAATTTCGCGAGATCGACCTCTGCGCGTTGCACCGAATTCTCGAGGAAGGCCGCCTTCTTCACCGCGACCGGCGCCACCATGCGAAGGTTCTGCCGCTTGCCCATCCAGGCCTTGAGCGCATCGAGCGGGCGCAGCTTGGGATCGAGCCCGAGCGCGAGCGCGGCCCGCTGCGGATTGGTGGTCGCATTGGTGAAGACGCGAAAGCCCGGCGCAAACCCCTTGATGTGGTCGAACAGCAGCGCCGGACAGTCCGGCTGTCCGGCCGCCACCTCGGTGACGCCGCCGATCTCGAAGCGCGGGTCGGCGCCCGCGATGCGGCGCAGCGCCCCGAGGTCGTCGACGCGGGAGATGAATTCGCGGAGGTCTTTGTAGGTCACGTGAATGTTGCCTCAGTTGAACGTCATTCCCGCGAAAGCGGGCATCCAGTATCCACCGAGGGTCGCAATGGGGAAGGTCGCGTCCCACATTCCTCTCAGCGATTACTGGATCGCCCGCTTTCGCGGGCGATGACCAGTCCGAGAACAATTTATCCGAGGATACAGCGATTACGTCGAGAGTGCCTCTTCCTTTTGGGCCTTCCACTCCTGCCCGAGCGCGGCGCTGGCCGGGAAAATGAGAGACTTGATGACGACCGGGACCGCGCCCGAGCTCTCCAGCATCTCGCCGATGTCGATATAGTCGAAGGCCTTGAGGTCCAGGCCGTCGATCGAGACGATCGGGTTCTCGAGCTTCATCTCCTCGCGGAAATGGATGCCGATCAGGCCGCCGACGTCGCCGTCGCCGGCGAGCACGATCGGCAGCCCTTTGGCGGCGCGCGACGCCAAGCCGCCGGCGACGCCGCGGCAGAAGGCATCGAGCCGGCCGAAGGTCGCCGAGCCGCGCCACGGCACGAACACGGCGACCGGCCCGTCCGGCTCGGCGAGGTCGAGACGCTTGAGCACGGCCTTGATGGATTCCGAAATCGCGCTCGCTTCGATCGTCTCGTCGTCGAGCGCAAGCTGGGGTGCGATGACCGGCACGTTGCGCAGCGGCAGCGCGCTCAGCGGCGACACGAAGATGGTGCTGCCGCTCACCTGCGTGGTGTATTGCGAGGCGCCGATCACGGTGGCGCGAATGCCTTCCGCGGGCTTTTCGAGCCGCACGCCCCAGTCGGCGACCCGCTTGCGGATCTCTTCGCCCAGGAGCGCGCCGAGGTCGCCGAAGCTCGCCTTCTCCCAGCCGAAGATATATTCGGCGACGCCGCCCGAGAACGTGACCTCGTCGATCTTGCCGCGGTAGGTCAGGGCATCGAGACGCAACAGGCCCGCGGAGGCGAGCTTGGGCGCGCCGCCCCGCATCGCCTCGAACAGACGATCCGCCATGGCGGCCGCGAGCGCGCGCGCGTCTTGTTCGCCGAGTTCGCCCCCGGGCGCGAGCCTCAACCCGAGCTCGGCCGCAAAGCCACGGCCGGCCTCCTCCAGGCGCACGATGCGGCCGCTCGCGTCGACGCAGACGAGCCGCGCCCCGATATCGGCCGCCGTAATGGCGATGACCTCGCCCTTGGCGCAGACCGCGATCTTCGAGGTCCCGCCGCCGACGTCGACATTCATCACCACTGCCTCGTCGCGGATGGAGCGCGCCACCGCGCCCGAGCCGTAGGCCGCCATCACGGTCTCCAGGCTGTCGCCGGCGCTCACCGCCACCAGCTTGCCGGCCTGGGCGGCAAAGAGCTCGCCGATGCGCCGCGCGTTCGTGCGTCGCACCGCAACGCCGGTGAGGATCAGCGCGCCGGCGTCGATCTCCTCGGGGTCGACCATCGCGTTTTCATACTGCTTGCCGATGAAGGCGCCGAGCGCCTCCGCGTCGATCGTGTCCGCGGCCGCATAGGGGGTGAGCAGGATGTCGGACTGATAGAAGGTCTCGCGCTCGGTCACCACGTAGCGCGAGTCGAGCCGCTCCAGCACGATGCGGGAGAAGACCAGGTGCGATGTCGACGAGCCGATGTCGACGCCGACGCTCAACACGCAGATCTGGTCCTCGTCGGCCAGCGTGCGTCCGGTGCTGGAAAAAAAGATCCGGCCGCCGTCCTGGTCTTGTTCGATGATGGGCATTCAGAAAGCTCTCCTCACACGCCATTGCGAGCGAAGCGAAGCAATCCCGACCTGTCCGGCCCGAGATTGCTTCGGCGCGCTTTCGCGCGCCTCGCAATGACGACAATTACTCCTTCGGCAATTCGCCCTTGTAATTCTTGTCGTAGAATTGCGGGTCCATCCGGTTCTGCGTGCCGTTGCGCTTGAGCGTCTCGGTGTATTCCTTGGCGATGAAGGGATCTTCCATCCAGTAGGGGATCGCCGATCCGCCTTCGGTGATGTCCATGCCGGTATAGTCGATATGCTTTTCGCCCGGCGGTCCGGGCTCGCGGCCGGGATTGTGCGGGCCGAACCAGGCGGTCAGCCGCAGCGGGTCCTTGGAAGCGCCGAAATGCTGGTGGAACCAGCGCGCGCCGCCGGGCGCCGCCGACACCATGC
The DNA here is from genome assembly GCA_036270895.1 of Xanthobacteraceae bacterium. Classification (GTDB taxonomy): domain Bacteria; phylum Pseudomonadota; class Alphaproteobacteria; order Rhizobiales; family Xanthobacteraceae; genus JAVDCA01. The sequence goes on along the minus strand of DATBBS010000533.1, from coordinate 610 downwards.
CGACCGGCTCGTAGTCGACGCGCTTGATCTCGTTCTGATGGCCGTCCTTCCAGGGCGTCACGCCGAGCCGCTCCGGCCACGTATAGGTGTAACCCTTGCCCTTGATGCAGATCAGCACGGCCGCCGAGGTGTGGGCATGCGCCTTGGAGTAGCGGCCGTTCTCATGCTGGCCGATCCACAGATAGAAAGTGTTGCCGGTCATGAAGGGCTCGACGCGGCGGAAGCCGGGCGAGCGCCGGTTGTCGAGCGGCAGGTCGCAGTTGTCGATATCAGGCACGAAGTTGGTGCGGCGCATCGCGAGCCCGCGCACCGGGTCGGGCTCGATGTCGTCCTTGTATTTGTAGAAATCGTCGGCGCCCGAGAAACGGTCGCGGAACTGATAGGGGCAATCGAAGATCGCGCCCACATTGTTGATCAGGTTCATCAGGTTGGGCGCCGTGGTGCCGCCCAGCAGCAGGGCCGGGGCCGAGCTCGCGTTGACGATGCGGTGCCAGGCATTGACGGTAATCGAGAACAGCGAGCCCTTCTGCCACTCGAACACGTGCTTCTTGCTGTCGTTGTCGAGCCAGACCTCGGTGGTGCCGCGGCCCTCGACCACATAATAGACCTC
>DATBBS010000532.1:0-3858 GCA_036270895.1 Xanthobacteraceae bacterium | reverse complement strand
GGCTGTCGAGCTTGGCGCGCTTGGCGCGCGCCGCCTCGAGCGTGTCGCCCACCACCACGAAGCAGGCCGGCAGGATCTTCATGTGGTCGCGCGAGCGGCCGGCCTTCTCCATGCGGCCCTTCACGTCGGCGTAGAATTCGCGGCCCGCCGCCAGGTTGCTCTGCGCCGTGAAGACGGCCTCCGCGGTCTCGGCCGCGAGCTGGCGGCCGGCGTCGGAGGCGCCCGCCTGCACGATGACGGGCCAGCCCTGCACCGGCCGCGCGATGTTGAGCGGCCCGCGCACCGAGAGATATTTGCCCTTGTGGGCGAGCACATGAAGCTTGTCGGGATCGAAGAAGATGCCGCTCTGCGTATCGCGGATGAAGGCGTCGTCGGCCCAGGAATCCCACAGGCCGGTCACCACGTCGTAGAATTCGCGCGCGCGGCGGTAGCGCTCGCCGTGCTCCATGTGGTCGTCCATGCCGAAATTCAGCGCCGCGTCCGGATTGGAGGTGGTGACGATGTTCCAGCCGGCGCGCCCGCCGCTGATGTGATCGAGCGAGGCGAAGCGGCGCGCGATGTGATAGGGCGCGTCGAAGGTGGTCGAGCCGGTGGCGACCAGCCCGATATGCTCGGTGGCCTGCGAGAGCGCGGAGAGCAGCGTGAAAGGCTCGAACGAGGTCGCGGTGTGGCTGCGCTTGAGCGCATCCATCGGCATGTTGAGCACCGCCATGTGGTCGGCCATGAAGAAGGCGTCGAATTTGGCCGCCTCGAGCCGCTGCGCGAAGTGCTTGAGATGGGCGAAGTTGAAATTCGCGTCCGGATAGGCGCCCGGATAGCGCCACGCGCCGGTATGAATGCTTGCCGGCCGCATGAAGGCGCCGAGCCGGAGTTGACGCTTGGTGGACATGGACGACCTCGGACGTGCGGCGCCACGCGGGCAATGATTTGCAATCGAATATAGGGGCGCCGAGCGTTTAGAGAAATGCGCGAATTATGAGCCAAGCAAAAAGATCCGTCATGGCCGGTCTTGTCCCGGCCATCCACGTCTTTGATCCGGCAGATGCCGGAAGACGTGGATGCCCGCGACGAGCGCGGGCATGACGTGACGCGATGGATCGACCGTTACAGCGGCTTGACCTCGACCTTGCGGAATTTCACCACGCCGGCGCCGTATTGCAGCGAGATGCGGCCGTCCGGGAACTTGCTGTCGTTGGCGCCGTCGACCGTCATGGTGCCGTTGAGCGTGACGTCGAAGCGCGGGCCCTTGGCGGTGATCTCGTAGACATTCCACTTGCCGCCGGTCTTGAGCACGGTCGCGGCCTTGGCGGTGTCGACGATCGCGCCGGTGCCGTAGCTCGGATCGGGGCGCGTGTCGAAGATGTTCACCTCATAGGAGTTCTTGGAGCCGACCTCGTTGGGGTTGGTGCAGCGGATGAAGATGCCGCTGTTGGCGTCGTCGCTGACCCAGAATTCGGCGCGGATCTGGAAGTCGCGGTAATCCTTCTTGGAGACCAGGTAGCTGTTCTTGGTCGCCTTGTCGGCCACCAGCACGCCGTCCTCGATGCGCCAGTTGGCGTCGCCGATCGGGCTGAAATTGTCGAGATTCTTGCCGTCGAACAGCACGACCCAGCCCGCATCGGCCTGGCCGGATGCCTGCTGCGAATACGAAAAGGCGGCGATACCGGCGAACAGCAGCGCCGACGCGATCGCGGACCAGCGTTTCATTGCATTCCTCCCTTTGTGCCGGCGGGTTTGGATGTGCCGGCGTTTTGCATTTGTCGCGCCATGACGATAGCAAACCGTCAAGATGCCGTCATTGCCCGCCGCGCGGGCCGTCTCTGCCTCGTCATGCCCCGCGCATCCGCCTTCGCTCTTCGAGCTACGGCGGACAAGAGCGGGGGCATCCAGTCGCCACTGGTCTCGCAATCACTCGCATGCGCCGCGATTACTGGATTGCGCGCTTTCGCGGGCAATGACGCTGCAAATCTACGCCGCCGGCGGCGGGACCGGCACCTCGTGCACCCGCATCGCCATGGCGACCGATGTGTAATAGCCGAGCAGCACCAGGACTTCGGCAATGCCGGCGCGGCCGAGCGCCGTCTCGATCTCGGCGAATTCGGCGTCGGGCAGCTTCTTGCTCGCGACCAGCGCGGTGACGAAGCGGTGGACCGCGCGCTCATGCGGATCGGCGAGCTTGGGATCGCGCCCGGCCAGGACCGCGTCGATGGTCTCCCTGGTGAGGCCGGCCGCGAGCCCCGCCTTGATGTGCGCCTGGCGCACATAGTCGGCGTCCCAATGCTGCGCGATCACCAGGATGCCGATCTCGACCTCGCGGGTGGAAAGCGACGAGCGCTTGTTGAGAAAGGTCCCGATATGCTCCATCCCGGCCGCCACCGTCGGCGAATGGATCCATACCTTGTAGGGCCCGAGGATGCGCCCGCGGCCGGCGGTGAGCTGGTCGAACACGGTCTTCTGCTCGGCGGTCAGTTTCTCGGGCGGAATTTCAAGAAGGCGGCTCATGGGGCGATCACTTTCCTCCGTCATGCCCGCGAAAGCGGGCATCCACGTTTTCTTATGTGCATCAACGAGGATAAAGGCGTGGATGGCCGGGACAAGCCCGGCCATGACGATTGCCGAACTCGATCGAAACCCAACACGCGCTACCGCTGCTCCAGCCCCGCGGCCTTGCGCACGGCGTCCCAGCGGGTGAGCTCGCCCGCCATCATCTGGCCGAAGGCTTCGGGCGTGCCGCCCTGCACGATCACGCCGGCCGCGGTCAGGCGTTCGCGCACCGCCGGGTCGGCGATGATCTGGTTGAGCGTCTTGTTCAGCTTGGCGATCACGGCGGGCGGCACGCCGCGCGGCGCGAAGACGCCATACCAGGTGGTGACGTCGTAGCCCGGCAGCACGCCCGACTCGATCGCGGCCGGCACGTTCGGCACGGCCGGAAAGCGGTCCTTGCCGGTGACGGCGAGCGCCTTCACGCGGCCATCCTGCACCTGGCCGAGCACGGCCGAGACCGTCTCGAAGATCACGTCGACCTGGCCGCCGAGCAGCGCCGTGATCGCCTCCGGCGAGGTGCGGTAGGGCACATGCAGCATGTCGACGCCGGCGGTCTGCTTGAACAGCTCGGCGGCGAGATGCTGGGTGGCGCCGAAGCCCGGACTGCCGAACACGAGCTTGCCGGGCGCCGCCTTGGCGGCCGCGATCAGCTCCTTGACGTTGCTGGCCGGAAAATCGGGACGCGTCACCATGACGAGGCCGGCGGTCGCCACCTGGGCGATCGGATCGAAGGCGGTGCGGGTGTCGTAGCGCAGCCCCTTGAGCATCACCGCCTGGATGATCTGGCCGGCCGTCATGATGCCGAGCGTGTAGCCGTCATGCTCGGAACGCGCGATCGCCTCGTTGCCGAGCGTGCCGCCGGCGCCCGGCCGGTTCTCCACCACCACGCTCTGGCCGAGCTTTTCCTGCATCGCCTGCGCCAGCACCCGGCCCACGATGTCGCTGCCGCCTCCAGGCCCGAACGGGATGATGAGATGGATGGTCTGCTGCGGCCATTCCTGCGCCGCCGCCGGCGCGGCGAGCGCAAGGACGCAGGCAACGGTGAGCGTGAGCAGGCGCCCGATCATGCGATTCCCTCCCTGGCGCCGGCGAATGTTTCTTGGGCGCGAGCCCGCCGCAGGCGATCGAATTTCGCGGCAGCCTAGCCTGGATGGAGCGGCAGTAAAATGCGGGGTAATGGGCGCATCGTGTCGCACGGGCCGATCAGCGTAGGAGGGGTTGAGCGCAGCGAAACCCATCACTTCAGCAATACGACCCCGCCTGGGTCGGCTCTGCGGGTGGTTCTTGTCGTCGTCAAAGGATTTTGCGTTTCGA
>DATBBS010000531.1:0-2123 GCA_036270895.1 Xanthobacteraceae bacterium | reverse complement strand
GCGCGAGGAGGCCGACATCGCCGGCGGCTTCGCCGGCATCTTCGGCAAGATCGCGGGGCTTTATTTCCAGCGATACGGCGACCAGTCCGACGCGCTGGCGCGCATCGCGGCGAAGAATCATAAGAACGGCGTCGGCAATCCTTACGCGCAGCTGCGCAAGGATCTCGGATTTGATTTCTGCCGCACCGAAAGCGACAAGAATCCCTTCGTGGCCGGCCCGCTCAAGCGCACCGATTGCTCGCCCGTCTCCGACGGCGCGGCCGCGCTGGTGCTGGCGGACGTGCAGACCGCGCTCGGTATGCGCAAGGCGGTGGTTTTTCGCGCCGCCGAGCACGTGCAGGATTTTCTGCCGATGTCGCGGCGCGACGTGCTCAAATTCGAGGGCTGCGCCGAGGCCTGGAAGCGCGCGCTCGCGAGCGCCGGCGTCGCGCTCGGTGATCTCTCATTCGCCGAGACGCATGACTGCTTCACGATCGCCGAGCTCATCGAATACGAGGCGATGGGCCTGACGCGCGAGGGCGAGGGCGCGCGCGCCATCGCCGAAGGCTGGACCCAGAAGGACGGCCGGCTGCCGGTCAATCCGTCCGGCGGCCTGAAATCGAAGGGCCACCCGATCGGAGCGACCGGTGTCTCGATGCACGCGCTCGCCGCCATGCAGCTGTGCGGCGCGGCCGGCGACATGCAGGTGAAGGACGCGAAGCTCGGCGGTATCTTCAACATGGGCGGGACCGCGGTCGCGAATTACGTGAGCATCCTGGAGCGGATCAAGTGAGCAGTGTATCGCGCTGTGCCGCACCGCGTCCGGAGCACGGATGGGTTCGATGATCACAAAACGGCGATTCCTCGCCGCATCGGCCGGCGCCGCAGCCATCCTCATTCGCCCCGCATGGGCCGAGACCTACCCGGATCGGCTCATAAAGATCCTCGTGCCCTTCACCGCAGGCGGGCCGGTCGACGTCATGGCGCGGCTGGTGGCGCAGCATCTGTCGACGAGCTTCGGTCAATCGGTGATCGTCGACAACCGGCCGGGCGCCGGCGGCACCCTCGCGTCGAAAGCGGTGGCGACCGCGGAGCCCGACGGCTACACGCTTCTTTTCGCCAGCGCGGGCTCGCTCGCGATCAGTCCGTCGCTCTACAAGAATCTCGGCTATGACCCGGTCGCCGGCTTCGCACCCGTCGCCCTGGTGGCGAACCACCCGCAAGCCATGGTGGTCCATCCGAGCGTTCCGGTCCATTCGGTGCAGGAGCTGATCGCCTATGCGAGGGCCAATCCCGGAAAGCTGAATTATGCGGCCGCGCCCGGAACGCCGCCCCATCTGATGATGGAGCTGTTTCGCAGCCTCACCGACACCCAGCTCGTCTTCATTCCCTACAAGGGCGCCGCGCAGGCGTTGACCGAGCTCCTTGCGGGCCAGACCCAGATGACCATGCTGTCCACCACCGTGATCGTGCCGTCCATTCTGGCCGGCAAGGTGCGCCCGCTCGCCGTCACCAGCATGGCGCGCTGGCCGGAATTGCCCGACGTGCCGACCATGAAGGAATCCGGATTTGCGGATTTCCCACAGGGCTCCTGGACCGCGGTGGTCGCGCCCGCCGGCACGCCGCGCGAGGTGGTGGGCAAGCTCAATGCGGCCATCAACCAGGGTCTGCGCTCCGTCGAGCTGCGGGACAGTCTCACGAGGCTCGGCGCCGAGACCAAAATCGAATCGCCGGAGGAGCTCGGCGCGCTGCTCGCCGCCGAGACGCGCAAATGGAGCGCCGTGATCAAGTCGTCCGGCGCGACGATCGAGTGAACCGGTCGCGCTGGATTGCGCGATCCTTGAGCGCACGCGGTCATTGACCGGCAGCAAAGCGGAGGGAATAACATGATCCGAATTGTTTGTGCCGCAATGATCTTCCTTGCCGGTCCCTGCGCGGTCTTGGCACAGAACCCCGGCGGCACTTCGCAAAGAGGCAGCAGCGTGAGCAATATCCCATCCGACGTCGTCAAGGATCTCGCCCCCACCGGAACGTTGCGGGCGGGGATCAATCTCGGCAACATGGTGCTGGCGCAGAAGGACGAGAAGACCGGCGAGCCGAAAGGCATCACGGTGGACCTGGCGCGCGAGCTCGGCCGCCGCCTC
>DATBBS010000530.1:0-1891 GCA_036270895.1 Xanthobacteraceae bacterium | reverse complement strand
CTGTGGCGCGCGGGCGACTATGCGCGCGCCGGCATTCCGATGCTGCCGGTGGTCGCCGGGCTGCCGGAGACCCGGCGGCAGATCCTGATCTATTCGCTCGTGCTCGCGCCGCTCGGCGCGCTGCCGTGGCTCATGGGTTTTGCCGGCCCGCTCTATGGCGCCGTCGCGATCATGGCGGGCGCCGGCATGGTGGCGCTCGGCATTCGGGTGAAACGCGAAGACGGCCTCACGGCCGCCAAGCAGCTCTTCGGTTTCTCGATACTCTATCTCTTCCTGCTTTTTGCGGTGCTGCTGGCCGATGACCGGCTCGGCCACCTGCTTGGCCGGGCGACGTGACCGGCGAGATGACGACATGGACCATGATGGCGAAGACGGCATCGTGCTCACCGAGGAGCAGAAACGTCGCCAGCGCGCGCGCTCGATCGCCATCGCGCTCGCCCTCGGGGCGCTCGTGCTGCTGTTCTTCTTTCTCACCATCGCCAGGTTCAAGGCGGGCGGCCCGGGGCCATAGGATCGGTCGACGATGAGCGAGGCCCCCCACCATCCGACGCGCAGGCGCGCACGCGACATCGCGGTCGCGGCCGCGTGCGGCGTTTTCGTCGCCATGATGGTCGGCATGGCCTATGCGGCGGTGCCGTTCTACAACTGGTTCTGCCGGGCGACCGGCTTCGGCGGAACGACGCAGGTCGCGACCGCGGCGCCGGCCGGCATGCTCGACCGCAAGATCGCGGTGCGGTTCGACGCCAATATCGGCCCCGGCCTGCCATGGCGGTTCGAGCCCGAGGTCAATTCGATCGACGTGAGGATCGGCGAGGTCGCCACGGTCTATTTCACCGTCGTCAATCAGTCGGCGCGCGAGACGCTGGGGCAGGCCGCCTACAATGTCGCGCCCACGACGGTCGGCGCCTATTTCTCCAAGATCAACTGCTTCTGCTTCACCGAGCAGCGGCTGAAGCCCGGCGAGAAGCGCGAGATGGCGGTGGTGTTCTTCGTCGATCCGGCGCTGGTGAAGGATTCCGACCAGGACGATCTCAACACCATCACCCTGTCCTACACCTTCTATCCGCTGCACGACCCGCAGAGTCCGGTCGCCGACAACACCACGCCGGCCGCACCGGGGCGGCTTTGAGCCTCAACGACAAGCGCGGCCCGCGGCCGCGCCCGAATGGAAGACGGAGATAAAGCAAATGGCCGAGGCGCACGCCAAGCACCACGACTACCACCTGGTCGAGCCGAGCCCGTGGCCGGCGGTCGGGGCGACGGCGGCATTCATCATGGCGGTCGGCGCCATAAGCTGGATGCATCATTCATTCGCGGCGGCGCCCTATGTGTTCGGCGCGGGCGTGATCGGCGTGCTCTACACCATGTTCAGCTGGTGGCGCGACGTGGTGCGCGAAGCCGATCGCGAGGGCCATCACACCCGCGTGGTGCAGATTTCCCACCGCTACGGGATGATCCTGTTCATCGCCTCGGAAGTGATGTTCTTCGTGGCCTGGTTCTGGGCCTATTTCGACGTCGCGCTGTTTCCCACCGATATCCGTCAGGTGATGCGGGATGAGTTCATCGGCGGCGTGTGGCCGCCGAAGGGGATCCAGACCTTCGATCCATGGCATCTGCCGTTGCTCAATACCCTGATCCTGCTCACGTCGGGCACGACGGTGACCTGGGCGCACCACGCGCTGCTGCACAACGACCGCCAGGGCCTCAAATGGGGCCTCATCCTGACGATCGCCCTCGGCCTGACCTTCACCGGCGTGCAGGCTTATGAGTACAGCCACGCGGCTTTCGCTTTCAAAGGCAACATCTACGGCGCCACCTTCTTCATGGCGACCGGCTTTCACGGTTTCCACGTCATCGTCGGCTCGATCTTCCTGATCGTGTGCCTGATCCG
>DATBBS010000529.1:0-2154 GCA_036270895.1 Xanthobacteraceae bacterium | reverse complement strand
ATGATGAAGCTCGGGGTCTACGCCTTCTACCGTCTCGGGATAGGACCCGACGGCACCTGGCATTTCTTCGTCACCGGCGACTGAAGCGCGCCCGCTCAATGTGCGTAGGGTGGGCATTGCGTGGTCTCTGGTCCAGGACGCGCATCCGTTGTGCGGGCGCAATGCCCACGCGCTTTATCCGCGTGGGCAAATCGCTCGCGGCATCCGTGCGATTTGCTGTTCCCGAGCAGCGATTTTGCCCACCCTGCGCAGCGCGAACGGGGAACGGCCGCCCTTGTGACGGTGCGGCGAGGGCCTTACGTTTAGGCGCGACATCTGGCAACTCCGATCAAGTACCATGAAGGCCGCGCTGCTTCCCGACCGCGGCGTCGTCAAGGTCGCCGGCGACGACACGCGCAAATTCCTCAACGGGCTCGTGACCTGCGACATCGCCAAGGTGACGCCGGCCGCCGCGGGCTTTAGCGCGCTGCTGACCCCGCAAGGCAAGATCATCGTCGATTTCATCCTGGCGGAGGCGCCGCCCGCGGACGGCGGCGGCTTTTTCCTCGATTGCCCGCGCGCGCTCGCCTCGACCCTCGTGCAGCGGCTCAACTTCTACAAGCTGCGGGCCAAGCTCATCGTCGAGGATCTGTCCGAGACGCTCGGCGTGCTCGCGATCTGGGACGGCGGCGCGGCGACCGAATACGGCTTGTGCTACCGCGACCCGCGTCTTCCAACGTTGGGGCTGCGCTGCATGCTGCCGCCGCACCTTGCGGGTGAAGCCGCAGCCGACGTCGGCGCCGAGCTCGTCGAGCCGTCGGCCTACGAGGCCCATCGAATCGCGCTCGGCGTCCCGCGCGGCGGCCTCGACTTCATCTACGGCGATGCGTTCCCGCACGAGACCGACATGGATCAGTTCGGCGGCGTCGACTTCGACAAGGGCTGCTTCGTCGGACAGGAGGTGGTCTCGCGCATCGAGCACCGCGGCAGCGCGCGCGCCCGGGTCGTGCCCGTGAGCTACGACGGCTTTGCTGCCGAGGCCGGCACGCCGGTGACCGCGGGCGATAAGAACGTCGGCACGCTCGGCTCGACGGCGCAAGGCCGCGGCCTTGCCATGCTTCGCCTCGACCGCGCCGCCGACGCGCTGGCCGCGGGGCAGCCGCTCATCGCCGGCGGCGTCGAAATGCGCTTGGTCAAGCCCGCTTGGGCGCAATTCGCATGGCCCGGCGAGGCGAAGGCAGCGGAATGAGCCCTCCCCTCCTCCACCCCGACGGCCTCAAACGCTGTCCCTGGCCGAAGCAGGACCCGCTCTACGTCGCTTATCACGACCAGGAATGGGGCGTGCCGGAATACGACGACCGCGCGCTCTACGAGAAGCTCATTCTCGACGGCTTCCAGGCCGGGCTGTCCTGGATCACCATCCTGCGCAAGCGCGACAATTTCCGCCGCGCCTTCGACGGCTTCGAGCCCGCGAAAATCGCGCGCTACACGCCGAAAAAGATCGAGAAGCTGATGCAGGATGCCGGCATCGTGCGCAACCGCATGAAGATCGAGGGCGCGGTCCTCTCCGCGCGCGCCTATCTCGACGCGATGGAGAAAGGCCCCGGCTTCTCGCGGCTGCTGTGGGACTTCGTCGACGGCAAGCCGAAGGTCAATCGCTTCCGCTCGACGTCCCAGGTGCCGGCGGAAACGCCGGTTTCGCGGGCGATGTCGAAGGAGCTGGCGAGGCGCGGCTTCAAATTCGTCGGTCCGAGCATCGTCTATGCCTTCATGCAGGCCACCGGCATGGTCAACGATCACGTGGTGAGCTGCTACCGGCACGCGGCCTTGGCCGCGCTGGCAGGCCGTTGAGCGCGATGCCCGCAAAGCCGCGACCGGCCTTATCCTCCGAGGCGTTTCGCGCCTGGCAACGCATGCTCTCGGGGCGCAGGCTCGACCTGCTCGACCCCTCGCCGCTCGACGTCGAGATCGCCGACATCGCGCACGGGCTCGCGCGGGTTGCCCGTTGGAACGGGCAAACCGAGGGCGCGCATATTTTCTCGGTGGCCCAGCATTCGCTCCTGGTCGAAACCATCGCGCGCCAGCGCGCGCGCCTCGATCGCGCAAGCCGCCTCGGCATTCTTCTGCACGACGCCCCGGAATACGTGATCGGCGACATGATCTCGCCGTTCAAGG
>DATBBS010000528.1:0-3646 GCA_036270895.1 Xanthobacteraceae bacterium | reverse complement strand
GGCGGCGACAGCGCGCTCGACTGGACGCTCAATCTTCAGCCGATCGCCAAGCACGTGACGCTGATGCACCGGCGCGACCAGTTCCGCGCCGCGCCCGACAGCGTCAACAAGATGAAGGCGCTGGTCGCCGAGGGGAAGGTCGATTTCAAGTTGGGCCAGGTCACCTCGCTCGCGGGCGAGGCCGGGCAGCTGACGGCGGCCCATGCCAAGCCCGACAAGGGCGATCCCTATATGGTCGAATGCGACGCGCTGCTGCCCTTCTTCGGGCTCACCATGAAGCTCGGGCCTGTCGCCGACTGGGGCATCAAGATGGAGGACGATCTGATCCCGGTCGAGACCACGGCCTTCGAGACCAACATTCCCGGCATCTTTGCGATCGGCGACATCAACACGTATCCGGGCAAGCTCAAGCTGATCCTGTGCGGATTTCACGAAGGCGCCCTGATGGCGCAGAAGGGCTACCACTACGTCTATCCCGACAAGCGCCTCGTGTTCCAATACACGACGTCGTCGAGCAGCCTGCAGAAGAAGCTCGGGGTGACGTGAGGGCGAGGCGGGTCGCAGCCAGGTTGGGTTAGGGCGAAGCCCGTCGCCCAACAATCCGTTGCATCGGCTCCGGACGGCTCTGCGGCGCTTTTGTCACCGCCCCTGCGTATCCGCCGGCGCGGGCGGCGGCAGCGGCTCGACCAGCACGGCGCCGACCGCCGGCACGAGCTGGAGGGCCGCGCGCGCACCGGCGAGCGCCGCGTCCGCCATCGCGGCGTGACCTTCGGCGGTCGGATGGACCGCGCCGCCATAGACGGCGGAGAGAATCCCCCAGGTCGCGTCGTGCAGGTCGCTCGGCTGCATGGCGGCCGACACGCCTTCGGGGAAGGTCATCGCCGCAAAATAGCTGTCATTGGCGGTGCGCATCCAGCGCGCGCGCGACGCATAGGCGCGAAACTCGCTCGGCCGCCGATTGCACACCAGCGGGTCGGTCGCGCCGTCGATCGGGTTATCGGCGAAGCTCTTGCCGGTGGGCGAAAAGCAGTCGCGGTCGAAATCCGGGTCGGTCGCGGCGCGCGCGCACATGCCGTGCTGGGCGAAGGCGGCCTGATGGCTGTCGGCGAAGGTCATGCGGTCGCCGGCCGCGCAGGTCACGCCGCCGGAGCAGGTCGCCAGCGCCTTGATGGCCGGCAGGAAACGGTTCTGCACGAACATCGCGACCTTGCGCATGCGCTCGGCGTTGGCGTTGAAGGCGGGGTGGACGTCCAATCCGTCGGGGCCGCCCGGGCAGGGGCCGCCATCGGGGCTGAGCGCGGGATGGCCGTAGGAGGTGAACACCACCTTGTCGAGCCGGCCGCCGAGCAGGGGTCCGAGCGCGGCGCGCAATTTGGCGAAGCTCGCCGGCAGCGTCTTGTCGAGCGCCGCTTGCGCCTCCTCCACGGTCGCGATCACGCCGCCGCGGCGAGACAGCGCCCGCTCGGCGGCGGCCTCGATGATCACGTCCGCCACCAGGCCGGAGAAATAGGTGTCGTTCGCCCCGATGGTGAGAAACACCAGATCGATCGCGCGGCCGGGCTGGGTGCGCCGGGCGTGCGCCAGGATCTCGCGCAACTGCGTGATCTGTCCCGGCATCGACGTCGGGCATGACGCGTCGCCGCCGCCGCAATTGAGCTCGCGGGCGGGCTGCGCGCCGAACAGCCCGACCTCGATCGTCGCGCCCGTGCAGGCGAGCGGCACGAAGGTCACGGCGATGTGCGGGTTCTCGATCGCCAGCTCGAGGGCCGCGCGCACCTGATAGCTGTAGAGCGAGCGGTGGCACGCGGCGGAGAGCCAGCGCGCGGAGAGCTTCGACCATTCCGCCATGTTGCTGTTGGTGCCGCGGCCCGACGTGCCGGCCTCCGCCGCGCGCCCGCCCTCGCACGCCTTGTCGCCGTTGAAGCCGACGCGGCCGGGGCGGAAATATTCGGTGCGGCCTGTGGCGAAGAAGTTGCGGAAGCAGAAGCCGTCATCCGCGAGCGCGACCGGGCGGTCCGGGTCGCCTTCGCCCGACGCGACCGAATCGCCCAGGCCGGCGATCAGAAGATCGCGCACCTGGATTTCGCCGCTCGCCCGCCGCGCCGCGCCGTCGGCTCCCGCGAACTCGACCGCGACCGCGGTCGTCTTGCCGTAGCGCGCGCGCAGGTTCACGTCCTCGCGGCAGTTGGCGGTCAAGGTCTGGGCGGGGCTTTCGCCATTGTCGAACGACCATGCGCAGGTCGCGTCGGATGGGACCTCGCCCGACAGGCGGACCGAGACCGCATGGTCGACAGGGGCGAGATAGGACTCCCGCACCCCATCGCGCAGGCAGGTCTCGATGATGCGGCCGGCGCCGTCGACGCACAGCCGCGCCACCACGTCGCGCGCCCAGCCGCGGCCGCCGGTCTCCTGCGCGAGTGTCTGCTCGGCGGCGAGGATGCTGCCCGCGGCGGCAGCCGCGACGTGCCGGTTGAAGTCCCTGGCGTCGCGAAACAGCCGGAAGCGGTTCTTCACCTCCCACGTGATGCCGATATTGGTCGCGACGTCGCCCGGCACGATCGCAAGCTGCGCGGCGGCCGGGCCACCGGCGAGCCCGAAGACGAACAGCGCGCCGATGGCGGCCAATGAACGGAATATGCGGGTGACGTGACGCATCGAGGTGCTCGTGAGATCTCCGGCGCAAACGATCAATTCGTCGTGCATGGGGTCATGAACCGGCAATCCGCCGCCAAGATCAGGGCAGCAGCATGGCGGACCGGGTGGCTTGCGGCGAAGCGTCCGCTACTTGCGCATCCCGGCGGCTTGCGCCGCGATGGTCCAGCGCGCGACGTCCTGGGTGATGGTGCGGGCGAACTCTTCGGGGCTGCCGCCGAGCGTGTCGAAGCCCTGCGTCCTCAGGCTGCTTTGGACCTCGTCCGACTTGAGCGCTTCGTTGACGGTGCGCGCGAGCTTGTCGATGACCTCGCGCGGTGTGCCGAGCGGGGCCATGAAGCCGAACCAGATGCTGGTGTCGAAATCGGCTATGCCGGCCTCGGCCATGGTCGGCAGGTCGGGTGCGACGCTCGGCCGCTTGCTCGCCGCCGAGGCGAGACCCTTGAGGGCGCCCGACTCGATATGCGGCATCACCGCGGAAGCGGGCGAGAACATCATCGAGGTGCGGCCGGCGATCAGATCGGTGACCGCTTGCGGACTGCCCTGGTAGGGCACATGCACGGTCTTGATCCCGGCGCGCGCGTTGAACAGCTCGCCGGAAAGATGCGGCGCCGCCCCGACGCCGGTCGAGGCATAAAGGATCTCGCCCGGCTTCGCCTTGGCGAGCGCGATCAGCTCCTGCACCGAATTGACGCCGAGCGAGGGATGCGTCGCGAGGATGATCGGCGCGCGCGTGGCGAGCGCGATCGGCGCGAAATCCCTGACGAAATCGAAGCCGAGATTGGGCGAGATCACTGCGTTGGTCAGATTGGCCGAGGTGCCGATGAGCAGCGTATAGCCGTCCTTGGGGGCATGGGCGACGAAGTCGGCGGCGAGACTCGATCCGGCGCCCGGCTTGTTCTCGACCACGAATTGCTGATTGAGAATCTGGCCCATGCGGTTGGCGACGATGCGCGCCGTGATGTCGGCCGAGGCCCCGGGCGTGAAGCCCACG
>DATBBS010000527.1:0-10421 GCA_036270895.1 Xanthobacteraceae bacterium | reverse complement strand
CAATGCGGCGATCGCGCGCCGCGCGCTTCCGTGGACGGCTAGTGATGGCTGAAGAGCGCCAGCAGAATGATGATGGGGATCGGGACGCCCAGCAACCAGAGAAGAATTCCGCGGCCCATGACGATGTCCTCCTGTTGGCGTTGACGACTCCTGTGACGCGGCACGTCAGGAGAAATCGCGTGGCACGACGCTTTACGGCGAATTGGCGCGGCCGCCGGCGCCATCGTCGGCCGGGGAGCGCGTTCATGGGTCCTGGAGAGGTTCCACGAGCGAATTCCCTGCACCACAATGCCGGACCTCGCGCTTGGTTCCACGGCTTGGCGGACGCAGGCGATGCCGGCACCGCATATGTGAGGGCCGCAACGACGCGGACCAGCCTCAGACCAGCTGTCCCTCCGACAGCGGAATATCGCGCATCGTGCTCGGCACGAACAATTCCTCCAGGGCGACGCGGCGATGGGTCAGACCCTGCTCGTGGAGATATTGCAGCAGCGCCTCGATCGATGGGCGGTTCTGCTCGATCCCATAGGGATACCAGTCCTTGCCGATGATCGCCTGCTCCTCCTCGAGCAGCGGCAGCAGCCAAGCCGACGTCACCTTCGCCGAGCCTCCTTCGACGATCCAGCGATAGGTATAGTCCTTGGCCCGGCACAGCGCCTTGTACATGCTCAGCGCCACCCAGGGGTTCTGTTCATAGACATCGCGGCGGATCACCACCGTGTGCATGATCGGGTAGATGCGCGTGCGGCGATAATAATCCTTCTCGATTTCTGCGTAGTTCGCGAAAAGCCGCCGCACCGTCTTGGCGCCCCGCCGGAACGACAGCGGACTGTTCGCCGTCATCAGGAAGTCGAGCTCGCCGCGTTCCAGGAGGTCGCCGAGCTCGGTGCCCGGCGGCGCCTGGGTGAGGCGAATGTCGGGCGGCAGGGGGTGCTCGAGACGATCGGCGCGGCCCTGCACCCAGCGGACCCGGCTCGGATGCACGCCGTATTCGTGCTGCAGGATGCCGCGCATATAAACCGAGGCCGTCTGGCTGTATTCCGGCACGCCGCCGATCTTGCCGGCGAGATCGGCCGGCTTGTCGATTCCCTTGGTGGTGTTGATGAAGAAATAGCCGTGACGAAAGACGCGCGACGGAAAGGCCGGGATCGCCACATAGGGCGCCTCGCCCCGACTCACCAGGATGCAATAGTTCGACAGCGACATTTCCGACATGTCGAACTCGTTGTATTGCAGCATCCGCCAGAATATCTCGGCCGGCTGCATCGCGAGGTAAGTGAGGTCGATCCCTTCCGGCGTGATCGATCCGTCGCGCAGGGACTGCGTCCGGTCGAAGGGTCCGCAGGCGAAGGTCAGGCGCAGGCTGGCCATGAGGTTCGGGTCCGCTGTCGATAAGAAGGCCGGTCAGCCGTTGAGATTCTCGCGCAGGGTCGGCCCGGCGTATTTGGTCTTCGACAGCCCGCGGCGCTGCAGCTCCGGCACCACGCGCTCGACGAATTCCTGGATGTTGCCCGTCGCGGAAAATCCACGGCCCAGGATGAAGCCGCCGTTGGCGCCGGTCCCCTCGTGCAGCTCCTCGAGCTTGTCGACGATCTGCTTCGGCGTACCGGTCGCCACCAGGATGCGGTCGACCAGGAATCGGCGGCCGAATTCCTCGAGCGACTGCTGGGGGTCGACCGTCTTGAGCAGCTCCTCGAAGCTGCCGAGATTACCCTTCTGGGCCTTCACCTCGTCGGCGAAATCGGCGAGCCGCATGCCGGGCCTGGCGATCGAGAAATCGACATTGTATTGCGCCGACATCTCGACAAGGCCGGCCTGCGGCGGAATCGCCGCGAGGTAGCGGCGCTCCTGCTCGCGCGCCTCGCTTTCGGAATCCGCCACCTGGATGCGGATCGACCACAGCACCCCGACGTCGCGCGGCTTGCGCCCGACGCTAGCGAGCTTGGCGTCGAGCGCCTCGCGATGCTGCTTCATGCTTGCCAGCGTGCGCCGCGTGCTGAATTGCAGCTCGGCGTAGGTGGCCGCCAAACTCATGCCCGGCCCCGAAAGACCCGCCTGGATGATCACCGGACGGCGTTGCGGCGACGGCAGCGCCGGCAGCGGACCGCGGACGTTGAAATAGCGGCCGCGAAAATCGATGCGATGCACTTTTGCGGGATCGACATAAATCCCCTTCTCGCGATCCAAGACCAGCGCATCGGGCTCCACGCTCTCCCACAGGGCGCAGGCGACCTTGAGGAATTCCTCCGCCCGCACATAACGCTCGTCGTGATCCATCATGACGTCGAAGCCGTAATTGGCGGCCTCGTTCTTGTAGGCCGACGTCACCGCGTTCCAGGCGATGCGCCCGCGCGTCACGTGATCGAGCGCGTTGAAGACGCGGGCGCAATGGAACGGATGGTGATAGGTGGTCGACATCGTCAAGGCGAAACCCACGCCCGGCGCCGCCTTGGCCATCAACGGGATCATCGGGGTCATGTCGTGGCGCGGCCATTTGGCGCCGTATTTGACGACCGCCTCGTGGCTGCCGCCGAAATCCTCGGGCGTGCCACCGGTATCGCCGAAGAAAAGCATGTCCATCACACCGCGCTCGGCGATGCGGGCGATGTCCTCGTAGAACTCCGACGTGCCGTAATAGGGGTAGCCGATCCACGAGCCGGGCATGCGCCAGAGATAATCGGTGTGCAGGAAGGACAGGTCGGCGGCGAGATGGATGGTCTGGGACTCGGACAGGGCAGTTTCTCCCAATTCTGCTCACGTCATTGCGAGCGAAGCGAAGCAATCCGAGCCACGGCCGCCTGGCCAGAGGAGATTGCTTCGCTTCGCTCGCAATGACAAACGTCAATTAGTGGTCTTGGCCACCATGCGATCCGCAGCGGGCGGCAGGAACCTGTCAGTGTAGACGCTTCCCGGATCCGGACTCGCCGGCAGCTGATACGCCGCCACGACCGAGTCGATCGTCGTCTTCAGCTTTTCCGGCGTGACCGAGCTCAACCCGAATTTCGCGACATGCGCCGTGTTGGTGAGGCCGAGCGCGATATCGAGCCGCACCTTCTCGATATCCATCTTCATCATGGGGTCGCGCGATTTGAGGAGATCCAGCGCCTTCTGGGGCGACGCGATCGTGTCCTTGGTTCCCTGGTTGAGCGCCTTCACAACCCCACGCACCGTGTTGGGATTCTCGTCGGCGAATTTCTTGGTCGTCACCAGGGCGAGGCCGTACATGTCGGCGCCGAAATCGGCGTAACGGATCACGAACAAGTCGTCCATGGTGAAGCCGAGTTCGAGCGCCGCCGGGATGTTCGAGTTGGTGAATCCGCCGGTCCCCTGCACGTCGCCGCGCTTGAGCATCGGTCCGAACAGTTGCGGCTGCACGGCGGCCCAATCGATCTTCACGTTTTCGGCGTGCGCCGCCTTGAGCAGGATCGAGATGGTGTCATGCACCGCGATCCCGGGACCGCCGGCGATCTTCTTGCCGTCCAGATCGGCCGGCTTGCGGATCCCGGCATCCTTGCGCGTGATGATGGCGAGCGGCGTCTCGTCGAAGCTGACATAGACGGCGATCAGCGCTGAAGCCGGGTTTTGCGCGTTGAACTTGATCATCGTGGGCATGTCGACCCAGCCGAACTGGTAGACGCCGCTCGCCACGCTGACCGCCACGTTGGTGGCGCCTTTGCCGGCGTCGATCGTATCGACGGTGACGCCGGCGGATTTGTAGTAGCCTTTTTCCTGCGCGATGAAGAAGGGCGCGTGCGTGCCCTGGATGATCCAGTCCATCATGATCTTGACGCTGGCCACTTCGGCCCGCGCCGCCGGCGCCGAGAACAGCGCCAAGAGCAGCGGCACCGCGAGAATGGCAACGCGCGCCGATCTGTTGAATAAAGTCCACACGAATTCATGGCGTCGACGTGCGATCATTGATCCGCTCCGTTCTGATCCGGTGATAATCATGCGCAATACAGACACGTCAGGCTACGCCAGCTTGGCACGATTGTCGAAGGTTGCTAGCATTTGCCGCCGCCGCCCATTTCGCTTCGATTTCGAAGCACGATCCATGCCATCCCCTGCGCCATGGCGGCGAACGGCTTCGATCCGAACATCATTCCGCGCTCGACCGAGTCCCCAAGGAGACCACTGATGCTGAAACTTCCGGGCCATGGCCGTTATGCCTATTCGGCACTGGTGAAACGGCCCGACTACAGCTGGCCGGAAGGCAAGCGGCTGGCATTCTACGTCGCGCTCAATATCGAGCATTTTGCCTTCGGCACCGGGGTCGGCATGGACCCGGTCCACCGCAACGGGCCGCAGACCACCCGCAACTTCGCCTGGCGCGACTATGGCAACCGCATCGGCAATTGGCGGTTGTTCGAGATCCTCGACGAGCTCAAGCTGCCGGCCAGCGTCCTGCTCAACAGCAGCGTGTGCTACAACTATCCCGAGCTGGTCGAGAAGATAAAGACGCGCGGCGACGACGTGCTCGGCCACGGCCGCACCAATGCGGAGCTGCAGCGGCCGATGTGGGAAGACGACGAGGCGAGCGCCATCCGGGAATGCACCGAGGTGATCGAAAAGCATATCGGGGTGCGGCCGACCGGCTGGATGGGTCCAGGCGCGCTCGAATCGAACTTGACGCCCGATCTCCTGAAGGAGGCGGGCTATACCCACCTGCTCGACTGGCCCTTCGACGACCAGCCGGCCTGGATGAAGACGCGGGCGGGGCCGCTGTTGTCGGTGCCCTATCCGATGGAGCTCAACGACGCCAGCACCTTGTCCTGGCGCGACCAGACCGGCCGCGAGTTCGCCGACATGATCGTGGACCAGTTCGAGGAGATGCTCGAGCAATCGGACCGGCACCCCCTGGTCTTCGCACTCGCACTGCACGGCTTCATCGTCGGCCAGCCGTTCCGGCTGCGGCCGCTGCGCCAGGCGATCAAGCATTGCGCCACCCACAAGCGCAAGGATCGGGTGTGGTTCACGCGCGCCGGCGACATCGCGAAGCATTGCTTCGCGCTGCCCAAGGGCACGGTGCCGGGAAGTTGAGCCTGTCACGCAAGGCGGCATGAGCCTTGCATTCAGCGAGCATGTCGGCGCCCATGGGTATGAACTTCGTCGAGCTCGATCGCGTGTCGTTGCGCTATGGCGATGACGACGACGGCACGCTCGCGCTGCGCGGGGCCACGCTTACGGTGGCGGCGGGCGAGTTCGTCGCGGTGGTCGGACCCTCCGGCTGCGGCAAGTCCACCCTCATGAAAGTAGTGACCGGCCTGTGGCCACCGAGCGCCGGCACCGTCGTGGTGAGCGGCCGTGAGGTGGCCGGCCCGCTGAGCATCGTCGGCATGGCGTTCCAGAACCCCACATTGCTGCCATGGCGCACGACCCTCGACAACGTGATGCTGCCGCTCGAGATCGTGCAGCCGCATTGCGGGCGCCTTCGACGCGAGCGCACCGCCTACGAGACCAAAGCGCGCGACCTGCTGGAGCTCGTCGGCCTGAAGGGATTCGAGGAACGCTTTCCCTGGGAGCTGTCGGGCGGGATGCAGCAGCGGGCCTCGCTCTGCCGCGCGCTCATCCACGATCCCTCGCTGCTGATGCTCGACGAGCCCTTCGCCGCCCTCGACATGTTCACCCGCGAGGAGCTGTGGGGAGCGCTGCAGGATCTCTGGCTGGCGCGCCGCCCGACCGTCATCCTGGTCACCCACGACCTGCGCGAGGCCGTCTTCCTGGCGGACCGCGTGCTGGTGATGAGCGCGCGGCCGGGCCGCATCGTCGCCGAGCGCGCGATCGACATGCCGCGGCCGCGCGCCCTCGCCTCCGCCTATGAGTCGCGCTCGGTCGCTTTGGTGCAGGAGCTGCGCGAGCATATCAACGCGGCCCGGACGGCCCCGCCATGACGGCGCAACCCGGTCCCGGCGCCGCGGCGGGGCGGCCCGACTTTCTCCCCGAGCGGCCGCGCCGGTCCGCACGTTGGCGCCGGAAGGCGTTGCGGCAGATCCTGCCCTGGATCGTGATCGTGGCGATGTTCGGGCTGTGGGAAATCGTCGTGCGGCTGTTCAACATCGAGCAGTTCGTGCTGCCGGCGCCGTCCGCGATCTTCGCGTCGGCCTGGGAATGGCGCTGGCCCATCCTCGACAATGCCTGGCAGACCCTGTTGACCACCTCGGTCGGCTTCGCGCTCGCGGTGATCTTCGGCCTGCTCGGCGGGATCGCGATCGGCGCATCGACGCTGGTCTATGACGGCTTCTATCCGGCGCTGATCGGGTTCAATTCGGTGCCCAAGGTCGCGGTCGTCCCGATCCTGGTGATCTGGTTCGGCATCGGCACCGTCCCGGCGATCATCACCGCCTTCCTGATCTCGTTCTTTCCCATCCTGGTCAATGTCGCGGTCGGCATCGCGACGCTCGAGCCGGAATTGCAGGACGTGCTGCGCGCGCTCGGCGCGACCCGGTGGCAGGTCATCAAGAAAGTCGGGCTGCCGCGCTCGATGCCCTACTTCTTCGCCTCGTTGAAAGTGTCGATCGCCTTTGCGTTCGTGGGCTCGATCGTGGCCGAGACGGTGGCGTCGAACAAGGGCATCGGCAATCTGATGCTGGTGGCCTCGTCGCGCTTCGAAGTGCCGCTCGCCTTTGCGGGCCTGCTGGTGACCGCCGTCATGGGGATCGGCATGTACGCGGTCGCGACCTTCATCGAGCGGCGCATGACCGGCTGGGCGACGCGCGGCGCGGACTCGATGTTTCCGGCGCAGGGATGACGCACGTCCAGGCGGCGCCACATATCGCGGCGCATCAACGATACCGATCTCGGTCACACCCGAGATCGATGCAGCGCGTCTCGCGGCGCCGGCTTCAGTTCAGGGCGATCGAGAATTCAGCCGGATCGTCGGCTGCTTCCTCGACCGGCCGGCCTTCGGCCGCCGTCGCATAGACCGCGCCCGTCAAGGTGGCCAGCGTGATCTTGGAGCGGTGGTGACCCGACGGCCGCTGCGGCTGCTCGGGGGGCGCCTCGCGCGATTGGGCGTAGAGGGCCTGGCCGAGCGCCGTGCCCCAGGTCTGCACCAGCACGCTTTCGTTGCAGGTCGCCGCGATCGCGAGACCGATGCGGTGCAAGTGCGATTTGCGGTAGCAGAACATCGCCAGACAGGCCCGCTCCTGGGACGAGAGATCCGGCAACAGGTCGGCGACGGTGTTTTCCGAGGCGCGATAGAGTCGTCCGATCAGATCATCGGGCACGACTTGATCATCATCCAGTTGCGACGCCGCTCCGACAGAGGGAAGTGGTTTCATGGGATTGCCTCCTGCGATCCACAACGCTTTAATGTCCACCCGCAAGGTTAACGGGCTGTTAATTTCCCTGTCGGCCTGTCGTCTAAGGGGCGGCGGCGCTCCGCCCCGCGATCTCCGGCCGCATGCGCAGCCGTGCCGTTGACGCTCCATTTCTTCTATGAAAGCCTGAGCGCAGCCTGTTGAATGCGTTCGATTTCCGGCCGTCGTGGTGTGACCCCTGCGGGGCGGCGGTCGGACGGCAGGCGACGCAAGCCGGGGTTCGAGCGGCTCGCACATTTATATAATGCCGGTCTCGGGCAGCCCGAGGCGGCCCGCCCGCGCTCTTGGCACCGTCCTTGCTTCGATTTGCGGCGACGTGCCGGGCCGCCCGACCCCGAGGGCCACTCACCCACGCAAGGACCGACCCCATGCCCCACCCATCCTCTTCCCGACGCCAGTTCCTGCGGCGTGCCGGCGCTGGACTCCTCGCGGCTCCGTTCGGGCGTCCCGCGCGCGCGCAGGCGAAATTGCGCGACGTCACGTTGCGCCTGGACTGGGTGTTCCAGGGGCCCAATGCCGGTTTCATGGTGGCGCAGGACAAGGGCTTTTATGCCGAGGCCGGCCTCAACGTCGACATCGGGCCCGGCAAGGGCTCGGGCAGCACCGCCCAGCTGGTGGCCAGCAAGGCGACGCAGTTCGGCTATTCCGACGGTTTCGTGGTCGGCAACAGCGTCTCCAAAGGCATGAGCATCCGGACCGTCGCCGGCATCTACCGGCGCAACCCGACCGCGGTGATCGTGCTCGCGGACTCCGACATCAAGACCCCGAAGGATCTCGAAGGAAAAAGCATCGCCCTCACGCCGGGATCGGCCCAGTTCCAGCAATGGCCGGCTTTCGCCAAGGGCTGTGGCGTCGACGCCAGCAAGGTCCGGGTCGTGAGCATCGATCCGGCCGGAACGCCGCCGGCGCTCATCGCGGGCCAGGTCCCGGCCATCGCCGGCTTCGCCCAGGGACAGGTGCCGACCGTGGAGATCCGCGGCAACAAGAAGACCCGCGTGTTCTGGTACGCCGACTGCGGGGTCGACGCGGTCAGCAACGGGATCGTGGTCCACAACGACCTGATCAAGGAGGACCCGGCGCTGATCAAGGCTTTCGTCGCCGCCAGCCTCAAGGGATTCCTCTACGGGCGCCAGCATCCCGACGAGATGGTGGCGATCGCGAAGAAATTCTCGCCCACGATCGAGCCCGCGGTCACGCTGCGCGAGGCGGAGCTGTCCTGGCAGACCTGGGTCACGCCCAACACCGCCGGCAAGCCGCTCGGCTGGATGGCGCAGCAGGACTGGGAGCACACCGTCGAGATCCTCAAGCAGTATGGCGGCGTCACCACCCCGCTCGAGGCCGATCAGCTCTACACCAACGCCTTCGTGCCGGCCGGCGCCGAGTTTCTGCCCCCACCCGCCCCGAGCAAGACCTGACGGCCAGGCCAGAACGGCGCAATGTCGCCCGCTTCCCCCCGCGCGGAGAACGAACAGCCCTATCTCCGCCTGCACGGCCTCAGCAAGATCTACGCGTCGCGCGACGGCCCGGTGCGCGCGCTCGATCAGGTGTCGCTGAGCGGGCGGCGCGGCGAGTTCATCTCGATCGTGGGTCCGAGCGGCTGCGGCAAGAGCACCCTGCTGATGATCGCGGCGGGCCTGATGGCGCCGTCGAGCGGAGCCGTCGTGGCGGACGGGGAGACAGTCACGGCGCCGCGCACCGAGATCGGCATCGTGTTCCAGAACCCTGTGCTGCTCGAATGGCGCACCGCGCTCGGCAACGTCATGCTGCAGGCGGAGGCCAAGAAGCTCGACCGCGGCTCGGCCGAGCGGCGCGCCCGCGCTCTGCTCGCAGCCGTGGGACTGTCCGGCTTCGAGGATAAATACCCGCACGAGCTTTCGGGCGGCATGCGCCAGCGCGTCTCGATCTGCCGGGCGCTGATCCACGATCCGCCCCAACTTTTGATGGACGAGCCGTTCGGCGCGCTCGACGCCTTGACGCGTGACCAGCTCGTACTCGACCTCCAGCGCATCTGCAACGAGCGGCGCATGACCGTCCTGTTCATCACCCATAGCGTGCCGGAAGCGGTGTTCCTGTCCGACCAGGTGGTCGTGATGACGCCGCGGCCTGGGCGGATCGATCGCGTCATCGCGATCGACCTGCCGCGCCCGCGCACGCTCGCGCTGCGCGAGACGCCGGAATTCGCGCGCTACAACCGCGAGATTCTCGATCTGTTCCTTGCCCGCGGCGTGCTGCGGGAGCACTGACGGGACGAATGAGCGAAATCCCCCCCTCGCCGCTCGGCACGCCCTTGCGCATCGAGGATGTGGAGGCGAACGTCCAGCGCCATCGCGCCCGGCGGGCGGCGCGCGCCCGCGTCTCGGCGGTGCTTTCGCCGCTCGGCGTGGTGATCGCGGTGCTCGCCCTGTGGGAGGCCGGGACGCGCGCCTTCGGGGTGCCGGCCTTCCTGCTGCCGCCGCCGAGCGCCGTCGCGGTCGCGATCGTGACCCATGCGCCGCTGCTGGCGGCCGGCGCCTGGGTGACCACGGTGGAAATCCTGCTCGGATTTTTGCTCAGCGTCGTGGTCGGGATTCCGCTCGCGCTGATGATCTTCCTGTGGCCGCCCTTCGCGCGCGCCATCTTTCCGCTGCTGGTGTCCTCGCAGGCCATGCCCAAGGTCGCGATCGCGCCGCTCCTGCTGGTGTGGTTCGGTTTTGGCATGATGCCGAAGGTGCTGATCGCCTTCCTGATCGCCTTCTTTCCGGTCGTGATCAACACCGCGGTCGGGCTCGCGGCGATCGAGCCCGAGAAGATCCAGCTCGCGCGCTCGATGGGGCTCGGCGCGGTCGATACCTTCTTCAAGATCCGCCTGCCGGACGCGCTGCCGTCGATCTTCGGCGGCCTGAAGATCTCGATCACGCTCGCCGTCGTCGGCGCCGTGGTGGGCGAGTTCGTCGGCGGCGACGCGGGGCTGGGCTACCTCCTGATGGTGGCGAACGGCAGCATGGACACGCAGCTCCTGTTTGCCGGAATCGTGTGCCTGACCGTGCTCGGGGTCGTCCTGTTCGGGCTGATGGAGCTTGCCGAGCGGCTGGCGATCCCGCGTCACATTATCTCGGACGACAA
>DATBBS010000526.1:0-8204 GCA_036270895.1 Xanthobacteraceae bacterium | reverse complement strand
GATGAGGCCGACGCCGCCCGCCGCCGCATGGACCAGCACGTTCATGCCCTTGCCCACCTTGAAGGTGCGGTTGAGGAGATATTGCACGGTCATGCCCTTGAGCATCATGCCGGCGGCCTGCTCGTAGCTGATCGAGTCCGGGAGCTTGACGGCGCGATCCGCCGCCAGGTTGCGCTCGCCCGCATAGGCGCCGAGCGCAACCACATAGCCGACGCGGTCGCCCACCTTGAGGTCGGTGACGCCCGGCCCAAGCGCCGTGACCTCCCCGGCGCCCTCATTGCCGGCGACGAACGGCAAGCCGGCCGGAGCGGGATAGAGCCCGCTGCGAAAATAGGTGTCGATGAAATTGACGCCGCTCGCGTGCTGCTTGACGCGCACCTGGCCCTGTCCGGGCGCGGGCAGCTCGATGTCTTCATATGTCAGCACCTCGGGGCCACCGTATTTATGCACCCGGACAGCTGCGACCATGACGTTCTCCTCAGGTTGAGAAATCGATTGAGTTCCGGGGCGGCCCCTGGCCGTCGGCGCCGCGATCATAGGAACTGGCACACCGGACGCAAGGGCGCCATCACCGCCCGCCCGCCACCCGCAGGATCGCGCCGGTCGTATAGGCCGAGGCCTCCGACAGCAGGAAGACGGCCGCCTCCGCCACCTCCGCCATGGTGCCGGCGCGCGCGAGCGGCACCGTCTGGATGATGCGCGCCAGCCGACCTGGCGGATGGATGTCGGTGTCGATCGGCCCGGGCGCGACCGCGTTCACCCGGATGCCCTCGGCGGCGAGCTCGCGTGCGAGCCCGATGGTCAGGCTCTCGGTCGCGCCTTTCGAGGTCGAATACATCACATATTCGCCGGCGCCGCCGAGCGTCGCCATGGCGGACGACAGGAACACCATGGCGCCGCCCTGCCCGCCTTGCTTGGTGGACATGCGCGGGATCGCGGCGCGCGCACACAAAAACGCTCCCAGCACGTTGACGGCGAGGATCTCCTTCGCGTCCTCGGTCGCAAGCGTCTCGATCCGCGACATCGGGCCGGTGATCCCGGTGTTGTAGACGAGATGCGTGATCCGGCCGAGCACGGCGTCGACGCTCGCGAACATCCGTGCGATGTCGTCTTCCCGCCCCATGTCGGCCTGGACCGCGACCGCGCGGCGTCCGGCCGCCGCCACATCGGCCACGACCGCGTCGGCGGAAGCGCGGTCCTTGAGGTAGTTGACGGCGACGTCAAAGCCGCGTTTGGCCGCGAGCCGCGCGGTCGCGGCGCCGATGCCGCGGCTCGCGCCGGTGATCAACACGATGGGAGACGTCATGAGGTCTTCACTCTCGATGGTGCCGGCGTCGGCGCGTCGCTGCGATATTGACCGCCTCGACCGCGCCCGCGAAGGCCATGGCGAAATAGATATAGCCGCGCGGAATATGAAAGTCGAAACCGTCGGCGACGAGCGCGACGCCGATCAGGATCAGGAAGGCCAGCGCGAGCATTTTGGTGGTCAGATGCTCGGCGACGAAGCGCGCCACCGGCCCTGACGCCGCATACATGATCACTACCGAGATCAGGACGGCCGCGATCATGATGCGGATGTCCTGCGCCATTCCGATCGCGGTGATGATCGAATCGACGGAGAACACCAGGTCGATGACGATCACCTGCAGGATGATGACCGAAAATACCGCGCGGCCCGCCGCTGCCGCCGGTTCGTCGCCGGCGCGTCCCTCGACCTCGCTGTGGATCTCGTGGGTGGCCTTGCTGATGAGGAACAGGCCGCCAGCGATCAGGACTATATCGTGCCACGAAAAGACGTTTCCCATCACGGTCACGACCGGCGCCGCCAAAGCGATCAACCGGGTCAGGCCGAACAGCAGGACGATGCGAAAGAGCAGCGCGAGCGACAGTCCGATCTGTCGCGCGCGTTGCCGCCGAGCCGGGTCGAGCCGCGCGATCAGGACCGAGATGAACACCACATTGTCGATGCCGAGCACGATTTCGAGCGCGCTCAACGCCACCAGGGCGGCCCAAGCCTGGGGATCCGTCAGCAAATCCATCATTCGGGCATCGCCGGCGTTTCGTCAGGGCGACGGAAAAATCCGGCCGCCAGGACATACAGGCCGACCGCACACAGCCCGGCGGTGACCCATCCCGCCGGCGTCATGTCGCGCCACACGGCCCACAGGGCCAGCCCTGCCCATATGGCCAGCAGCGCCAGATTGAGCCGGCGTAGCCGCCTCACCCGCATCGGATGGATGAAGCGGAACGGCACGAAAGTCAGTGCTGCCAGGACCGCCACCAGAGTGGCCGCCGGCCACGGGGCGGGTCGCAGCAGCAACAGGTAGAAAGCCGCGCAATTCCACAATGCCGGAAATCCGCGAAAATAATTGTCGGGCGTCTTCATGTGGGTGTCGCCGAAGTAGAGTGCGCCCGTCAGCACGATCGCGATCCCGGCCGCCGTGTCGAGCCCCGGAGGCAACAGTCCACTCGCGGCGATCGCATAGGCGGGCACGAATACGTAGGTGACAAAATCGACCACCAGGTCGAGCGTCTCGCCCGACCAGCGCGGAAGCGTTTCCCTGACCCGGAAATAGCGCGCCAGCGGCCCGTCGGCGGCATCGACCACCAGGGCGACGCCGAGCCACATGAACATGGCGCTCCAGCGATTGTCGACCGCGGCGCGCAGCGCCAGGAAGGCGAGTGCGGCGCCCGACGCCGTGAGGACATGGACCAGAAACGCGCCCCTGAGACGGCCGGGCATGGAGCTAGTTACCCCAGTCGAGCCGGCAGATCTCGGCGGACCGCCCGGCAAAATTCCAGTTGCGCCCGAAGGCGCGCACGCGCGACGTATCGGCGCGTGCGACCGTGATGTCGGGGGCGATCCAGTATTCGCTGTTGCGGATGACCACGGGCTCGCCCTTGTCCTTGCCCCGGATCGGGGTGACCGCGCCGTCGATGATCTTCTCGACCGTGAAGATGCGCGTCGCGCCTTCGGTACGGTAGACGATCGGCGCCTGGCGGACGCCGAGGAAACGGCCGACCAGGATCGACAGCAGGTGAGTCGACCCGCCGACGCGGCCGGTGAAAATCCGCGTCAACGCCTTGACGGCGTGGATCGAGGCCGCGTCGTCGATGAACAGGCCGGCGGTCCAGTTGCCGCGCGACATCAGTCCGGGGATCTCGATGATCAGCCCGACCTTGACGCCGGCAAGGTCCGTCTCGTCGAACTGCCCTTCGTCGATCCGGATCCCGGCCCAGGTCTGGCAATAGCCCTCGGTCGGAGGCGCCAGGCCGAGCGACAGCGTACACGGGCAAAACACGGTGCAACTGCACGACAAGACCAACTCGCCCCGCATCCTCCACGCCACCGACACTGCCCAGATCCCTCCCGGAGCCCCGCGCTTGGCGCCTCGCGCCCGCCCCGTCGGCGATTATAGCATGGCGCGCGGCCAGTACGCCGCAACGGAACCCGCGATGAACACCGTCCCGATGACCAGGAACGCGATCCCGACGATGCGGCAAAGGCGGGTCGTTGTCGCCATTTTCTCCGCTGTCATCACCGATCCAAGCGCCGCCATCCACACCACGTTCATCACCCCGACCGCAAACATCACCATCATGGCGGCCCAGCAGCAACCCAGGCAGTAGAGACCTTGCCGCATCCCGAGCCCGAAGATCGCGCGCCGCTCGGTCGACCAGTTGGCGAAGAAGAACGGAAACGGCCGCTGGCAGTGGGTCACGCAAGCCTGCTTGAGCTGGGAGAACTGATAGGCGCCGGCACCGATGAAGATCGCGCCGGAGAACAACGGACTCGCCGACACCATGGCGGGCTCGAGCAGCGCCAACCGGGTGAGCGCCGCCTGCAACAGGACCGCCGCGGCCGCAAAACCGATCCACACGCCGACATAGCCGGCCGTCAGGATCACCGGCGATACCGCGGGCTCGCGCTGGCGCGCCGCCGTGTCCGCGATCTGGGCGTAGGTCACGATCATCGGACCGGCGCTCGGCAACATCATGGCGAGCGTCATCGCGGCCCACATGAGAAACGCCAGCGCGGCATCCGTGACGCTCCAACCGAGCTGCCCGAAGCCCGGCCGGCATACGACATCCAGCAAGGCGCGGCCGATCAGATCGCGCCCGCCGGGCTCGGCCAGAAAATCGAGCGCGCCCATGCCCGGGCCGAGCGCTCCCGCGCCGTGGCGCGCCGCCCAGCCGGCGACCATCACGGCGAGCGTGATCCAGCCCAGGCCGACCAGCGCGATGAGGCACGCCATGGCGAGCGCGACCGGCCGCCCCAATGCCTGGCCAAGCCCCGCCGCGACGGGCGGCAGGCTGGCGAGGGCGCGGGGGTCGGTGGTTTCGGCCATGCGGTCTCGGTATTACTCGGCGATCGCTGTTAGAATTCCCATAGCGCAAGCAAGACCCTGGCGGAACCGGAAGCTCCTGATGGCGGGTAGACCTGACAGCTACGAGGTCGCGGTGGTGGGCGGAGGGCCGGCAGGCCTGACGGCCGCCATCGCGCTGGCGTGCGCCGGGGTTGCGACCGCGCTGGTGGCTGGCCGGCGCGCGCGCATCGACAATCGCACGACGGCGCTGCTCGCCGGGTCGGTGACCGCGCTCGATGCGATCGGGGTCTGGGCGGGCTGTCGCGCCGAGGCGGCGGCGCTCCGCGCCATGCGGATCGTGGACGACACCGACCGGCTGTGGCGCGCCCCCGAGGTGCGCTTCGAGGCAGCCGAGATCGGGCTCGAGGCATTTGGTTGGAATATCGAGAACCGCCACCTCGTTGCGGCGCTGCAGGCGCGCGCGGGCGAGTTGCCCGCGCTGGTGCGGATCGACGACGATGCCGGCGCGATTGCGATCGGCGATAATGATGTGACGGTATCGCTCGCCGGCGGTGGCGCGCTGACGGCCCGGCTGATCGTGGGTGCCGACGGCCGCCGCTCGATCTGCCGCGCCGCGGCGGGGATCGAGACCGAACAGCGGAGCTACCCGCAGACGGCGTTGACCTTCAGCCTCGCGCATGGGCGCCCGCACCACGACATTTCAACCGAATTCCATACCCCGCAGGGCCCGTTCACGCTGGTGCCGCTGCCAGGCTTGCGGTCGAGCCTGGTTTGGGTGGTTGCGCCGGACGAGGCGCAGCGGCTCGGCGAGCGCGATGCGGCCGCGCTCGATGAGGAGATCGAGCGGCGCTCGCACTCGATCCTCGGCAAGCTCGAAGTCGAGCCCGGCCACGGCGCCTTTGCGCTCGGGGTCGAGACGGCACGCCGCTTCGCGGCACGGCGCATCGCGCTGATCGGCGAGGCCGGCCATGTGATGCCGCCGATCGGGGCGCAGGGCCTCAATCTCGGCCTGCGCGACGCTGCGACCGTCGGCGAGCTCGTGGTCGCGGCACGGCGCGACGGCGAGGATATCGGCGGAACGGCCCTGACCGACGCGTTCGACCGGTTGCGCCGGACCGACGTGACGACCCGCGCCATGGCGGTCGATCTTCTCAACCGGTCGCTGCTGAGCGATTTCCTTCCGCTGCAGGGCGCGCGCGGCCTCGGCCTTTATCTGCTCGACCACATCGGTCCGCTGCGCCGCGCGATGATGCGCGAAGGTGTGGCGCCGCGGATGGCAGAGCCTCGCCTGATGCGCGGGGAAGCGCTTTAGCCGCCAAGCCCGCGGCCGACCGGGTCGCGGGCGCCTAGCGGCTGATCGCGGCACGGTCAATGCTTGGGCGCATGCTACTAAATTCGGCTTGGCGGGACTTACACCTTCCCCTTAACTGACCGGGCAAGGACGCAGATAAGGATCGCCGCATGAAGCTTCCGCGCAATTTCTACAAGCCGCTGGCGATCGGCGCGCCACCGCCGTTGCGCGAGCTGCCGGCGCGGCTCGAGCGCATGATCCATTTCGTGCCGCCGCATGTCGAGAAGATGCGCGCCAAGGTGGGTGAGCTGATCGCCCAGGTCGACGTCGTGCTCGGCAATCTCGAGGACGCGGTGCCGGCGGACGCCAAGCTCGCGGCGCGCGCGGGTTTCATCGCGATGGCGAAGGCGCATGACTTCGGCGCCACCGGGCTGTGGACCCGCGTGAATGCGCTCAACTCGCCATGGGGCCTGGACGACATCGTCGACGTCGTGGGTGCGGCCGGCGACAAGCTCGACGTGATCATGCTGCCCAAGGTCGAGGGCGCGTGGGACATCCATTATCTCGACCAGCTGCTCGCCCAGCTCGAAGCCAAACATGGCGTGAAAAGGCCGATCCTCATTCATGCCATCCTGGAGACGGCCGAAGGGGTCGAGAATGTCGGGGCGATCGCGACCGCCTCGCCGCGCATGCACGGCATGAGCCTCGGCCCCGCCGACCTCGCCGCCTCGCGCGCCATGAAGACGACGCGCGTCGGCGGCGGCCATCCCGACTACCAGGTGCTCGCCGACGCGGCGGGCGACGCGCCACGCGCGCGCTTCCAGCAGGACCTCTGGCACTACACGATTGCGAAAATGGTGGATGCCTGCGCGGCCGCCGGGATCAAGCCCTTCTACGGGCCGTTCGGTGATTTCTCCGATGCGGCCGCCTGCGAGGCGCAGTTCCGCAACGCCTTCCTGATGGGCTGCGCCGGGGCGTGGTCGCTGCATCCCTCGCAGATCGCGATCGCCAAGCGGGTCTTCTCGCCGGAGCCCGGCGAAGTCGCCTTCGCGCGCAAGATCCTCGACGCCATGCCGGACGGCACCGGCGCCGTCATGATCGACGGCAAGATGCAGGACGACGCCACCTGGAAGCAGGCCAAGGTCGTTGTCGACCTCGCCCGCCGGGTGGCGGCCAAGGATCCCGAGATGGCGGTGCGCTACGGACTGTAGAGGTCTGGGGACAGCCTCCGAAAGACTGTCCCGCGCCATCTTGCTACGCTAAGGGTAGGTCTTATGTAGGAGCGTCATGAACAAGACCCGCACCGCCAAATATACGTTGGGACAGGTCGTCCGCCACCGCGTTTTTCCGTTTCGCGGCGTGGTGTTCGACGTCGACCCCGTCTTCAACAATACCGAGGAATGGTATCAGGCGATCCCGGCCGACGTGCGCCCCAGCAAGGACCAGCCGTTCTATCACCTGTTCGCCGAAAACGCGGAATCGGAATATATCGCCTATGTGTCGGAGCAGAATCTACTGCCCGACACCTCCGAGGAGCCGCTGCGGCATCCACAGGTTTCCGAGGTGTTCGACCGCGACGACCTGGGCGGCTACCGGCTGCGCCATACGACGTTGAATTGAGCAGCGCCTAGTCCGGATGGGATCAATAAAAAAGCGCGCCGGTCAGGCGCGCTTTTGCGTTTCTGGTCAGGCTTGCGGACTATTTCGGCGCCGCCGGCGGCGTCCCCTGCTGCTGTTCCAGCTTCTTACGCGCGTCCTCGGCCCGTTTCTGCAGTTCGTCCTGCAGCTTCTTCTGCTGCTCCTCGAACACTTTCGGATCGGTCGGCGGGCCCTCGTTGGCCTTGGCGAAATCGGTGAGCGGCAGCGGGAAGCTGATCGCGTTGCCGGCGAGATTGATTGCCTGGATGGTGAGCGACTGGCCCTTCTTGATCTTGGCGATCGTGTCGGGCGTGCCTTCGTAGTCGGCCATGCAGCCATTCGAGAAGCAGGTGAAGAAGGGCGCGCTCAGGGGCTGCTGCTGGTCGATGATGAGGCGCGTGCCGTATTGCAGTTGCAGCGGGCTCGGCAGGGTGATGCGGAAAATCTTCTTCGGCTCGCCGTCCGGCTCGATCAAGGCGGCGGCGACGACCGGCACACCGGCTTCGGTGCGCGCATCCTTGCCGGTGAAGCATACCTGCTTGGCATTGGGGTCCTGGCCTTTGCCGCAGAATTTGGCCCATGGCGAATAGATGAGTTGCGGCATTTCGACCGGCGCGCCCGGGGCCTGGGCTTGCG
Organism: Xanthobacteraceae bacterium; assembly: GCA_036270895.1. Lineage (GTDB taxonomy): Bacteria > Pseudomonadota > Alphaproteobacteria > Rhizobiales > Xanthobacteraceae > JAVDCA01. The sequence goes on along the minus strand of DATBBS010000526.1, from coordinate 311 downwards.
GAGCGGGTTGAGCCGGCGGCTGCTGGGCCGCAGCCGGTGGGGCGGCGGGCGCTCTGGGGGCTGGGGCGGGAGGCTTCGGTTTCGGGGCCGGCTTCGTGGCAGGCGCCGCGGGTGCGGGCGCTGGCGCAGGTGCTTGCGCGTTCGCCGCCGACACGGCAAAGATGGTGAGGGCCGCGGCGGTCGTGAACAACGAGCGACGCACCGGCCGGGCCGGTGCGGATACAATCCGAATCTTCATATGAATCCTCTTTCTCGTCGTTCCCGGCGCTGACATCCCGGCCGAACGCGGACCCCTGAGATTGGCTGTCTCG
>DATBBS010000525.1:0-11368 GCA_036270895.1 Xanthobacteraceae bacterium | reverse complement strand
CCTGGAAGTGGCGGCCAACCAGATGGGCTCGATCGTGGTCAAGCTGCCGCTGCCGCCCGCCTGCCTGCCGACCCTGTGGCAGCAGGACGCGCGCATGCGCGAGAGTTACCTCGCGGAATTTCCCGGCCACTACAAGACCGCGGACGCCGGCTTCAAGGACGGGGACGGCTATCTCTACATCATGGGGCGCACCGACGACATCATCAACGTCGCCGGCCATCGGCTGTCGACCGGCGGCATCGAGGAAGTGCTCGCCGGCCACCAGGACGTCGCGGAATGCGCGGTGGTCGGCATCAAGGATTCACTGAAGGGCGAGGTGCCGTGCGGCTTCATCGTGCTCAAGAGCGGCGTCAACCGGCCGCCGGCCGAGATCGAGAAGGAGATCGTCGCCCTGGTGCGCGACAGGATCGGCCCGGTCGCCGCCTTCAAGCTCGCGATCACGGTCGTCCGCTTGCCGAAGACGCGGTCGGGCAAGATCCTGCGCGGCACCATCAAGAAGATCGCCGACGGCGAGTCCTGGACCATGCCGGCGACGATCGACGATCCGGCGGTGCTGGACGAGATCGGCGGAGCGTTGAAGGAACACAAGGTCGGCGGATAGAGCATTATCGCTTCAGATTGAATTGCAGCTCCGTCATGGCCGGGCTTGTCCCGGCCATCCACGTCTTTCTTCTTGCTGATGCATGAAGACGTGGATGCCCGGGCCAAGCCCGGGCATGACGGATTGCGTGGTTCAATTCTCGCCGGCGCCGTTATTTCTTCAAGAGTTTGGCGACGCTGTTCGCCGCCGCCACGCCGGTGCGGTACGCACCGTGCGCCGTCGAATAGTCATAGGTCGAGCAGGCCTCGCCCGCAAAGAACAGACGATCGTCGACCGGCGCCGCGAGCACGCGGCGCGCGTCGGTCTGGCCCGGCCGCGCATACGAATAAGAGCCGAGCGCATGGGGATCGCGGCCCCAGGCGGTGGTGGCGATGGGGTGCAGCCGCTTGCGGATGTCGCCGCCCAGATGATCTGCGAGCTGGTCGGCGGCGACCTGCGCGAAGGCGCGCTCGCCCTCGCGTTCGAGTTCCCACGCCAGCCGTCCGGCGAAATAGCATTCGACGACGGGGCGCCCGAAAGGGCGCAGGTGATAGCTGCCCGTGCTCGATTGATCGAGCGCGCCGAACAGCCGGCTTTCGATCGGCAGAGTCTCGGGCGCGTCCACGCGCAGGAAAAGCTTGTCGGCGAGCCCGAGCGGCAGCGCGTCGGCGGCCGCGCGTTTATCGGGCAGCGCCGGCGCGAAGCGCACAGCCCCGCTCGCCAGGAGGCTCGCCGGCAGCGCGACGATCGCGGCGCGCGCCGAGATGTCGCCGCGCGGCGTCGCGACGCGCAGGCGGGGTCCGGAATGATCGATCACGGTGACGGGGCAATCGAGCCGGATGTCGAGCGGCGCCGCATAGGCCCCGACCAGTGCGCCGTAACCTTCGGTCACGCGCCAGTTGACGCCGCTCTCGTGATAGAGCGCAAGGTCGCGCGACGAGACGCAGGCGAGCTCGCCGCCGCTGATGTAGTTGCCGACCGCGTTGAGCAGGGGATTCCAGCGCGAGCCGGGCTCGAGGAAGTCCGACGCCGGACGATCGAGCGGATCTTCCGCCGCCGCATCGATCCGCGCGAAGAAGCGCTCGGACTCGGCGCGAAACTCCTCCTGGTCGGCGGACGGAAACCCGATGGTGCGGCGCCGTCCGCCCCAGGGGGGCGGCGTGCGATCGACGGTGAGCCCGAGAGTCGGCGCCAGCGCGGCCCACTCGTTCTCGTCCGCCGAATGCAGCCAGCCGCAGCCGAGATCGAGCGCCAGCCCGGAGGGCTCGCGCATCGTCCAGGCGCGGCCCCCGACGCGCGTGCGCGCCTCCAGCACCAGAGCGGGAATTTGCACTGCCGCTAATCTCCGCGCCGCGGCCACGCCGGCCGCGCCCGCTCCGATCACGACGACGTCGATCTCATGCATGGGCCTAGATCTCGCGACGCGAGGGTGACGCGTCAATCATTCACGCTGCCCTCGCGCAATTGTGACTTACCCGGCACCGTCCTGCCATGGTGTTGCGGCGTTGTCGCAGCAAGTGGGGCTTCACGTCTTGCATCGTTTTGAAGGGGTCTCTGCATGTCGTTTCGCAGCAGCGCGCCGGCCGCGCAGCATGGATTTCCGGCAGCCGCGCCGGCAGGTTCCGGCATCGATGGATTTGCCCGACGGTCCCGTGACGGGCTGTTGGTGCTCGGCCGCATTCTCCTGGGCGGTATCTTCGTCCTCAGCGGTTACGGCAAGCTGATGGGCCTTTCCGCATTTGCGGCGAGTCTCGAGCAGAAGGGCGTGCCATTCGCCTCGGTCATGGCCCTGATCGGCGCGCCGGTGGAGTTTTTCGGGGGGCTGGCGATCGTTCTCGGTGTCGAGACGCGTTACGCGGCCGCGCTGATGATCCTATTCGTGATTACGGCCACTTTGATCTCGCACCGGTTCTGGGAATATCAGGACGCCGCCCGGCAAATGCAGCAAACGAATTTCTCCAAGAACATGGCGATCATCGGCGGGTTCGTGCTGCTGTTCGTGCAGGGCGGCGGGCGCTTCGCGCTCGCGCGCCTCTGGCGCCACGAGTGACCGCCTCGTCCGCGATCTCGGGCCGCTCGTCGCACCCGCCTCAGGCGGCGCGCACCGTCGCCAGGAACTTCGCCACTTCCATCTTGAGCTGATTGCTTTCGCCGGTCAGCGATTTGGCGGAGCTGAGCACCTGGGCGGACGCCGAGCCGGTCTCGCTCGCGCCGCGGGTCACTTCGCTGATGTTGCCGGTGACCTGCGCGGTGCCATGGGCCGCCTGCTGGACGTTGCGGGCGATCTCCTGGGTGGAGGCGCCTTGCTCTTCCACCGCGGTGGCGACCGTGGTGGCGATCTGAGAGATGCGGTCGATGGTGTCGCCGATCTCCTTGATGGCGGTGACCGACTCCTGGGTCGCGGTCTGCATGCCGGCGATCTGTCCGCGGATTTCGTCGGTCGCCTTGGCGGTCTGCGAGGCGAGCTGCTTGACCTCCTGCGCAACGACCGCGAAGCCCTTGCCGGCCGCGCCGGCGCGCGCCGCCTCGATGGTCGCGTTGAGGGCGAGGAGATTGGTCTGTTCCGCGATCGCGGTGATCAGCTTGATGACGTCGCCGATGCGTCCCGCCGCCTGGGAGAGCTCGGAGATGCGGTTGTCGGTCTTCTCGGCCTGGCCGACGGCCTCGGTCGCGATCCGGCTCGATTCCTGAACCTGTCGGCTGATCTCGTTGACCGAGGCGGCCATCTCGTCGGTCGCGGCGGAGACCGATTGGACATTGGCCGAGGATTCCTCGGACGCCGCCGCCACCGCGGCCGACAGCTGCTGGGTCGTCTCCGCAGTCCGGCTCAAGGTGCTGGCTGCGCCTTCGAGCTCCATGGCGGTCATCGACACGGTGTCGACGATCTTGCCGACCGCGGACTCGAAATCGTCTGCGAGCTTGCGCATCGCGAGCTTGCGCGCGGCGTCGGCTTTCTCTTCCGCGGCCTTTTGCTCCGCGGCCGTGCGTTCCTCGGATTCTTTTTTCATCGCCGCCGTCCGCGCGTCGGCGGCCTTGCTGGCGGCGGCGTGCCGGCGGAATGTGAGCATCGAGAAGGCGGCGGAGGCGAGCAGCACCAGGATCACGAAAATGCCGACGCTCAGGCCGATGCGGTTGGACCGGGTCATCTCGGCGACCACCGAGGTTTCCGCCTCGCGCGCGATGTTCTCCGCCGCGGTGGAGATCTCGCCATTCAGTTTTTCGAGTTGCGCGCGCAACGGCGTGTTGCGCTCGCGATCGAGCTTGAGATAGGTGTCGAAGGCCTGCTTGGTCCCGTCGATGATCTCGTTCATCTCCGTCGTCATCGCGAGCAGGCCGTCGATGGCGGCGACCAGCTTCGGGTCGGTGGTGGCCGAGCGGGCGCGCTGGAGATCGATGTAGGCGTTGTCGGCGGCCTGGTACATCTTTCCGAGAACCACCGGCTCCTGCAGCGTCCCGTAGCGCCAATAGGCGATGCCGGCGTCCTGCATCGCGGTCACGGTCGCGCGCAGCCTGGTCATGGCCTCGGCGTTCTCCTTGAGCGCCTCCGACTTCATGGCGTCGTCGACGGCTTTGTTCCATTTCGCAACCGCCTGACCCTGCCGCTGTTGCAGCTTCAGGATGTCGAAGTGGCTGGTCGCCATGGCCATGCTGATCGACAGGAACTCGCCCAGCCGGACGCCGAGCTGGTCGAGCCGCGCGCGGTTTTCCGGATCGGCGGCCTGCCCGGCGGCCGTCTTGGCGTGCGCGAGCGCGTCGGCGCCGGCGGCCTTCAAGGCTTCGAAGGCTTTTTCGGATTCGGCCAGGGTGTGCGCGAGGACGACGTTGCGCCGCTGGATCTGCCCACGCAGGTAGGCCCCCTGGGCGAGCAGGACTTCCTTGAGGATGGCGTTCTGATCCTGGCTCGACGTGTGGGAACGGGCGATCGAGCCGTTGCTCCATTGTGCATTCAAGATCATCCCTGCGACCAGCAGGACGCCTACGGCGGCCGACGCAATAAGCTTGGCGTAAAGATTCGTGAATATCCGGAACATGCGAGATTCCATCCCGTCGAACCGCCCCATCGGGCCCCGGGACATCTCTAAGGCCCAAATCGTTAATTGGCGGTTGGCGAGGGCCCCGTGACAGGGCCAAAGCGCATAGTTCGCAACGCCTTGCGGCGAATTGTCATGGCTCGCCCGCCCACGGCCGAGCCCCGCCGCGCAGCAAACCCGGGAGGTCTTTCGAAACCAGAAGACCGGAGGGGCGGCTACTCCCCCTTGCCGCCGATCTGCTTGAGCTTGGCGAACACGGCCTGCACGTCGAGCTCTTCGTTCGGCTTCTTGACGTGCTCGGCCTCCTCCTCCGCGGGCTTGGCGGTGGTCACCTCGGCCGGAAGCAGGGTGACGCCGTGATCGGGCTCCGCCGGCTTTTCCTTGGCGGCGCGATGAACCTCGAGGTCGAGGTCGATCTGCGAGCACAGGCCGAGCGTCACCGGGTCGAGCGGCGAGAGGCTCGCCGCGTTCCAGTGGCTGCGATCGCGGATCGCCTGGATGGTGGATTTGGTGGTCCCCACCAGCCGCATGATCTGGCTGTCCTTGAGCTCCGGATGGCTGCGCACCAACCACAGGATGGCATTGGGCCGGTCCTGGCGCCGCGAGACGGGGGTGTAGCGCGGGCCCTTCTTGCGTTTGGCCTCCGGCAAGCGCACTTTGGCGTCGGCAAGCTTCAGGGTGCGCTTGGGATCGGCCTCGGCTTGCTCGATTTCCTCGCGGGTGAGCTGCCCGGTGAGGATCGGATCGAGGCCCTTGATGCCCTGGGCGGCGTCGCCATCGGCGATCGCCTTCACTTCGAGTGTGTGCAGCTTGCAGAAATCGGCGATCTGGTCGAACGACAGCGCGGTGTTTTCCACAAGCCAGACCGCGGTGGCTTTCGGCATCAGCGGCTGGATCGACATGGTAAATTCTCCCTCTGCTCCGCCCGCCCGTGGGGGCGAAGCTTGATGTCATCGGGGATGACGGGAATTGGACTAGTATATAGGCAATGAGGGCCCATCTGTGCAATCCCTGTCCGCCCCGACCCGACCTTGACAGGACGGACGGGCTGGCCCATCTCCCCGGGCAGAATTGAAGGTAAAATGATCGAGAGCGAGGGTTCCCCCGCCGTGTCGGCAGCCGCCAAACCCGTCCTGGACGTCATGCTCTGCTCGCCGCGGGGCTTTTGCGCCGGCGTGGTGCGGGCCATCGAGACCGTCGAGCGCGCGCTCGCGCTCTACGGCGCGCCGGTCTATGTCCGCCACGAGATCGTCCACAATCGGTATGTGGTGGACAGCCTGCGCCGCAAGGGCGCTATTTTCGTCGAGGACCTGGCGGAAGTGCCGGATACCGGCGCCCCGGTGGTGTTTTCCGCCCACGGCGTGTCCAAAACGGTGCCCCAGGAGGCCAAACGGCGACGGTTTTTCACCCTCGACGCCACCTGTCCCTTGGTCACCAAGGTCCATCGGGAGACCGAAATTCACCACCGCCGCGGCCGCGAGATCTTCCTGATCGGCCACGACGGCCATCCGGAGGTGGTCGGCACCATGGGGCAGCTTCCGCCCGGGGCCGTACGCCTGATCGAGACCGTGGAGGATGCCGCGACCGTCGAGCCCAAGGACGCCGGCAATCTCGCCTATGTGACGCAGACCACGCTGTCGATGGACGACGCGGCTGAGATCGTCGCCAAGCTCAAGGAACGCTTCCCCAAGATCATCGGGCCGCACAAGGACGACATCTGCTACGCCACCACCAACCGGCAGGAAGCGGTCAAGAAAGTGGCCCATATCGTCGATGCGATGATCGTGGTCGGTTCGCCGAACTCGTCGAACTCGCAGCGGCTCAAGGAAGTCGCCGAGCGCAACGGCTGCCCTTATGCGGTCCTGCTGCAGCGCGCGGAGGACATCGACTGGGAGAAGCTGTCGACCGTCAAGCATCTCGGAATCACCGCCGGCGCTTCGGCGCCGGAAGTGCTGGTGGAGGAAATCCTCGACGCGCTGGCCAAGCGCTACACGCTTCAGATCGAGACCGTCACGGCCGCCGAGGAGGACGTGTTCTTCCCGTTGCCGCGACCCTTGCGCGACATCGCCGCCGCCGAATAGGAGCATTTTCAAGCGAAGTGACGACCGGTTCGCGTCAAGAAAATGCGACGTAGCTGAACAAGAGCATTTTCAAGCGAAGTGGCTGGCGTTTCGCGTCGGGAAAATGCGACAAACCTGAAAACTCTTACCTGCCGGTCGACCCATGGCCGTCTACACCGATGTCGCGGCCGAGGAAGTTGCGGCATTCCTGAGCGCCTACGACCTCGGCGATCTGCGTGCCTATAAGGGCATCGCGGAGGGCGTCGAAAACTCGAATTTCCTTCTGCACACCAGCCGCGGCTATTTCATCCTCACGCTCTACGAGAAGCGCGTCGCCGCGAATGATCTGCCGTTCTTTCTCGGCTTGATGGAGCATCTCGCGGCGCGCGGGCTGACGTGTCCGCAGCCGGTGAAGAACCGCAAGGGCGAGACGCTCGGGCGGCTCGCCGGACGTCCCGCCGCGATCGTCACCTTTCTGGACGGCATGTGGATCCGACGGCCGACCGCGACGCACTGCGCAGGCCTCGGCCACGCGCTGGCGGAGCTTCATCTCGCCGGCGCCGATTTCGGGATGAGGCGCGCCAATGCGTTGTCGGTCCAGGGATGGCGATCGCTTTACGAGATCGCGAAGACGCGCGCCGACGGCGTGCAGGCCGGCTTGCATGCCGCCATCGCGGCCGAGCTCGACCTGCTGGAGAAATCCTGGCCGCGCGATCTGCCGCAGGGGGTCATTCACGCCGACCTGTTCCCCGACAATGTGTTCTTCCTCGGCGACCAGCTCTCCGGGCTGATCGACTTCTACTTCGCCTGCACCGATACGCTGGCCTATGACGTGGCGATCTGCCTCAACGCCTGGTGCTTCGAGCTCGACCATTCCTACAACGTGACCAAGGGGCGCGCGCTGCTGCAGGCCTATGCGACGAAGCGCAAGCTGTCCGCGCCGGAGCGCGAGGCGCTGCCTCTGCTCGCGCGCGGGGCGGCGACGCGCTTTCTGCTCACCCGCCTGGTCGACTGGCTGGAGGTTCCGGCGGGCGCGCTTGTGCGGCCGAAGGACCCGCTCGAATATCACCGCAAGCTGCGCTTCCATCAGGCGGTGACGAGCGTGCGCGACTACGGCATAGATTGAGAAAAGGTCAGCGCTTGCCCGAACATCAGGTCACCATCCATACCGACGGCGCCTGCTCGGGCAATCCGGGGCCCGGCGGATTTGGCGCGATCCTGCAGTGGGGCGACCACACCAAGGAGCTCAAGGGCGGCGAGGCGCATACCACCAACAACCGCATGGAGCTGATGGCCGCGATCACGGCGCTCGAGTCGCTCAAGCGAACCTGCACGGTGGATCTTCACACCGACAGCCAGTATCTGCGCAACGGCATCATGACCTGGATCAAGGGCTGGAAACGCAACGGCTGGAAAACGTCCGACCGCAAGCCTGTGAAGAATGTCGATCTGTGGCAGCGGCTCGATGCCGCGCTCGCGCATCACACGATACGTTGGCACTGGGTGCGGGGCCATTCCGGCCACGATCTCAATGAGCGCGCCGACGAGCTTGCCCGCGAGGCCATCGCGGAGGTGAGGGCGGCGCAACGGGACGCACGCTGAGGCGCGACCCGTTGCAGGCCCGGACCAGGTCCGGGGCGGGCTTTCGCCGGATCAGCCTTACAGTTGCTTGAGCAGCGCTTCCGCGCCCGAGGTTTCGGCCTTGCCGGGCGCTTCCTCGACGTTGAGCTTCTTCACCACGCCATCCTCGACCAGCATGGAATAGCGCTTCGAGCGCAGCCCGAGGCCGTTGCCGGAACCGTCGAGGGTCATGTCGATCGCCTTGGCGAACTCGCCGTTGCCGTCGGCCAGGAACTCGATCTTGCCCTCGGCGTTGGTCGCTTTCTTCCACGCATCCATCACGAAGCCGTCGTTGACGGCGGTGACCGCGATGGTGTCGATGCCCTTGGCCTTGATCGCGCCGGCGTTCTGCAGGAAGCCGGGCAGATGATTCTTGTGGCAGGTGGGCGTGAAGGCGCCGGGGACGGCGAACAGCACGACTTTCTTGCCCTTGAAGACCTCGTCGGTGGTCTTCCAGCCCGGACCCTCGGCCGTCATCACTCTGAACTTCGCTTCGGGAAGGCGGTCGCCGACCTTGATGGCCATGGTGATCCTCTGAGGTTGGTGGTTGAACGGAATGGTTGGAGGGTTCGCAGCGAAGCTCCGCGGCCAAGATCGCTCCCTGTGCGGGAGCTCCCGATGCCGCGGGCGCATCGGCGCTAGGTTAACCCGTCCGCATCTTTAGTCGAGATGGGCCGCGACCTCAATCGCGTTTGCGCCCGACACCAGGGTGAGCGTCAGGGTGGCGCCGGCCGCGCTGGCCCCGGGTGGCAGGCCATCGAGCTGGAACGCGAACCGACGCAATCCGGCGCCTGCGCCATCGGCCGGCTCGGGCACCGGCAAGGCCCATGCGGGCGTCGGTCCCTCGGCGAACAGCGCGACAGGCTCGTTTTCCGGCGCCGCGACATCCACGATGATGCGCGCATGCTCGCCCGTTTCCTGTCGAACCGCGCGCACCGCGAGGGGCGCGTCGTCGCCGGCTTTGGCGCGCTTCGGAACCAGCGCTTCGGCCTTGGCGAGCGCAGCCTCGAGCGCGGACGGCGTGCCGTCGAGCACGAGCTCGGCGCGGCCCTCGGCCGGAACGCACAGCTTCTCGCACACCGCATAGTCGAGCTTGAGGCGGAGCAGCACCGGCTTCGCCGGATCCTGCGGCACGATGCGGAGCGGGAAGATCACGCTGTTCTTGTAGCCGATCGAGGCGCCGCTATCGTCAGTGAAGCGGTGCGGCGCCGGCCAGGCGATCTCGAGGGATTTCACATTTTGTGAATTCGCGAAATCGAAGCGGGGCGGTACGCCGGAATCGCCCGGATAGCGCCAATAGGTCTTCCACCCGGGGGCGAGCGTGAGTTCCACGCCGGCCCGCACCGGCACATCGGCTGCGTGCGCTGGATTGCCCGCGATCAGTCGCATGCCGGCGCGTGAATCGGCGTCCCAGGGCGACGCATCGGCGGCCCGCGCGGCAACCGGCGATAGCGACAATATGAAGACGACCGCTAAGGTGACCCGGGTGGGTTGCCGCAATGTAGTTGCAATCATATTTGATCGTCTAGCGACGGCATCGCGTTGCGGCCACTGAAATGGTCGTGAACGGGATGTGATAGACGCCATTTGATCAATCGGGGTTGGCCGGGTTACCCTTTTGCCATGAAGGCCGCGAAAACAACAGCTTCCTTTGCGGTGAAGGCCGCGAAGACATCAGCCTCCGGAGGGCCCAAACGGGGCTATCTCGACGGGCAGATGCTGATCGCCATGCCGAGTATGCGCGACGAGCGCTTTTCTCGCAGCCTGATCTATGTCTGCGCCCATTCGTCCGAGGGCGCGATGGGCATCATCGTCAATCAATTGGCGGTCAACGTGACCTTCCCGGACCTGCTGGTGCAGCTCGATGTGATCCCGGCGGCCGACCTGATCCAGCTGCCGCAGCGGGCCGGCGCCGTGAAGGTGCTCAAGGGCGGTCCGGTCGAGACCGGCCGCGGTTTCGTCCTCCACTCCGCCGATTTTTTTATCGAGAACTCGACCCTGCCGATCGACGAGGGAATCTGCCTCACCGCGACGCTCGATATCCTCAAGGCGATCGCGCGGGGCGACGGGCCGCTCTCGGCCGTGCTCGCGCTCGGCTATGCGGGCTGGGCGCCGGGGCAGCTTGAGAACGAGATCCAGGAAAACGGCTGGCTGCATTGCTCTGCCGATTCCGAATTGATCTTCGGCAGCGACAACGAGGCCAAATACGGCAAGGCGCTCAGGAAACTCGGCGTCGACCTCGGCATGCTGTCGAGCGAAGCCGGCCACGCCTGACAGAATCCACCAATCGGACCGTCGTCGATCACCGCACGATTTCGAGCCGTTCGGGCGTGATGAGTGCGCGCGCCTGTTCGGCCGACATCGGCTCGCCGAACACATAGCCCTGCGCGTATTCGCATCCGAGTTGGTAGAGCTCGACGGCGTCGGAATCGGTCTCAGCGCCTTCCGCCACCACCTCCATGCCGAGATCGTGGGCGAGCGAGATGATCGAACGCAGGATGACCGGGCGCTTGCCCTTGGACGTCGTGCGCACGAAGGACTGGTCGATCTTGATGGTGTCGAACGGAAAGCGCTGCAGATAGGAGAGCGAGGAATGGCCGGTGCCGAAATCGTCGAGCGCGAGGCCGGCGCCGAGCTCCTTCATGCGGTGCAGCATCTGCGCGGCGAGCTCGGGATTTTCCATCACCAGCGATTCGGTGAGCTCGAGCTTGAGCGTGCCGCGCACGAGGCCCGATCGGGCGAGCACCGTGCGCAGGTCGTGGATCAGGTCATGCCGCAGCAGTTGTCGCGACGATACATTGACGCTGGCGAAAAGCGGCGCGCGACCGCGGACCGCGCGCTGCCAGATGCCGAGCTGGCGGGCGGTTCGCTCGAGCATGAACAGGCCGAGGTCGACGATCAGGCCGATCTCCTCGGCGATCGAGATGAACTCGGACGGGGACATCCGGCCCATCTTGGGATGGTCCCATCGCGCCAAGGCCTCGAAGCCCGCGACCGAGCGATCCTCGAGCCGGATGATCGGCTGGTACAGGATGGTGATCTCCTCGCGCTCGATCGCGCGGCGCAGGTCCGACTCG
>DATBBS010000524.1:0-2847 GCA_036270895.1 Xanthobacteraceae bacterium | reverse complement strand
TTCCGCACGCCCGACCACATCGTCGAGGCGGCCGTGAAGGCGCTGCGCGACGGCCATCACGGCTATACGCCGGCGGTCGGCATCCTGCCGTTGCGCGAGGCGGTGGCGGCCGACCTGCACCGGCGCTTCAAGGTCACGGTCTCGCCCGACGAGGTCATGATCATGCCGGGCGGCAAGCCGACCATGTTCATGTCGATCCTGATGTTCGGCGAGCCGGGCACGGATATCCTCTATCCGGATCCGGGATTTCCGATCTACCGCTCGATGATCGAGTTCACCGGCGCGCGGCCGGTGCCGGTGCCGATCCGCGAAGAGAATGGTTTCGCCTTCTCGGCCGACGAGACGCTCGGCCTGATCACGCCCAAGACGCGGCTGTTGATCCTCAATTCGCCCGCCAATCCGACCGGCGGCGTCACCCCCAAGCGCGAGGTCGACAAGCTGGTCGCGGGCCTGGAAAAATTCCCGCAGGTCGCGGTGATGTCGGACGAGATCTACGACCAGATGGTCTATGACGGCGAGACCCATGTGTGCCTCTTGTCCTATCCGTCGCTGCGCGACCGGCTGATCCTGCTCAACGGCTGGTCGAAGACCTACGCGATGACGGGCTGGCGGCTCGGCTATGCGGTCTGGCCCGGCAAGCTCTACGACATGGCGCGCAAGCTCGCGGTGAACCTGCATTCCTGCGTCAATGCGTCGGCGCAGTATGCGGGCCTGGCCGCGCTCACCGGCCCGCAGGACGAGGTGCGCCGGATGGTCGCCGAGTTCGACAAGCGGCGCGGGGTCGTGGTCGCGGGCCTGAACCGGCTGCCCGGCGTCTCCTGCGCGACCCCGAAGGGCGCCTTCTATGCGTTCCCGAACGTCAAGCGTACCGGCTGGAAGGCGAAGCCCCTCGCCTCCTCGCTGTTGGAAGACGCGGGCGTCGCCATCATCGGCGGCCCCGATTTCGGCATCCTGGGCGAAGGCTATGTGCGGCTGTCCTACGCCAACTCGACCGAAAATATCCTGAAGGCGCTCGACCGCATGGGCGAGTTTCTGGTGTCGCGGAAAGCGGCGTAATACGCGCGCCCTTCCTCCACCTCATCCTGAGGAGCGTCGCGCAGCGACGCGTCTCGAAGGATGGGCCGCTTGCTCGCCGGCCGCCCATCCTTCGAGACGCCCGCCTTCGCTACGCTACGGCGGGCTCCTCAGGATGAGGATGAGTCGTTCGAGAGTTGCGCCTACTCCAGGAACGCCACCGTCGTCCCCTTGCGCACCATGCCGGCGAGCGCGCGCGCGTCCCAGTTGGTCAGGCGTATGCAGCCGTGCGATTCGGTCTTGCTCACCTTGTCGGGATTGGGCGTTCCGTGGATGCCGTAGGAGGGCGCGGTGAGGTCGATCCAGACCGAGCCGACCGGATTGTTCGGGCCGGGCTTGATGGTGAATTTTTTCTTCGCCTTCACGCCCTTGAACGCGAATTTCGGATCGTAATGATAGATCGGATCGTATTGCACGGTCCTGACCTTGAAGGTCCCGCTCGGCGCCGGCTTTTCGGTGCTGCCGATCGAGGCGGGAAAAAAGGCGATGAGCTTTCCGTCCTTGTCGAGGGCGCGCAGCGAGCGCTCGCGCTTGTCGATTTCGATGCGGGCCACCTTGGGGTCGCTTGCGCCGCGTTGGTCCGGCGTGTCCGCAGTGGCGGGCGGCCCGGCCGCCGCGGTGGTCTCGCGGCGCTCGGTTCTCTCGCGCACGACCTCGGTTCCCTCGCGCGCAACGCCGGCCACGACGATCCTGGTCCCGGCGCGATCGAAGGCGGCCTTGGGGTTGAGGGCGCGCAGGAGATCCTCCTGCATGTGGAATTTCTCGGCCAGCGCCTCGCGGGCGCTGGTGTAGGACATCGCCGGCAGGTCCGCCATCGCGTCGAACTTCGTGGGAATGGAGGGGATGAAGGGCCCCTTGGTGTCGTCCGGCGAGATCTCGTAGTCGACGAGCGCGGGCTGCGCGGACGTCTCGGCGAGCTTGCGCGCGGTCGCGTCGTCGAGCTTGCCGGTGGCGCTCAATCCGTTGGCGCGCTGGAAGGCGGCGAGCGCCTTGCGGAAATTGCTCCCGTCGCGGCCGTCGATCGCGCCGGGTGAAAAGCTGGCGCGATCGAGGACGACCTCGGCCTTGAGAATGCCGAGACTCAATCCCTTCGGCAGCTTGCCCTGCAGCAGCTTCGCGGCCGGCCCCGCCGCCGCGGACGGCTCGGGCGTCTGCCCGCAGGCGCCATCGATGACCAGGACGGCCGGCGCCAGCACGGCCAGGATTGCGACGAGGACCCGATGCATGACGACCCAGGGGTTTGACCAAAGCCCTAAGTCAACCCACGCCGCGGTCGCCGGTTCCCGTTGGAATCCGCCCTCCGGCGCTATATGAGTGGCCCGAGGGGAGACCCCATGATCAGCCAAGACCTGTCGGAAGAACAAAGCCTGATGCGGCAGAGCTGCCGCGCCTTCGTCGATGACGTCGTGATTCCGTTCATCCGCCACAACTGGCAGCGCGAATGGACGATGACGCCGGAGGACCGCCTGCCCCGGGAAATCCTTGAGGGCGCCGACAAGGTCGGCATCCGCACCCTCGGCGTGCCGGAGGAATTCGGCGGCATGGAGCTCGACAAGGCGGCGGAGGTGCAGACCTTCGCGCTCATCTCGGAGGAAGTGGCGCGCGGGGATTCCGGCCTCGCCGACAAGCTGGTGCAGAACTGGAAGGTCGCGGTGCTGCTGCGTAACCTCGCGCCGCGCCATCTGCAGGAGAAATGGTTCGCGCGCCTGCTCGCCGAGCCGTCGTTTCTGCTCGCGCATTGCCTCACGGAGCCGCGCGGCGCCTCCGACCGCT
>DATBBS010000523.1:0-5992 GCA_036270895.1 Xanthobacteraceae bacterium | reverse complement strand
CGGCTGCGTGCTCGCGGGCCCGACCTGCGACTCGATGGACGTCTTGTACGAGAAGGAGCCCTATCCGCTGCCCGTCAGCCTCGAGATCGGCGACAAGGTGCTGATCGAGGGCACGGGCGCCTATACGGCCACCTACTCGGCCATCGCCTTCAACGGCTTCCCGCCTTTGAAGACCTATCACATCTGAGGCGCGCGGCGCGTGGTGCGACACGCGCGGCCACCCGATGAGGTTCCGTGCCGGTCGCCGGCCCGGAACCTCGCTCTCCCCATTTTCACGTTGACCCCGAGGCGGCGCCTTGTGCGTTGCGCCGTGTCCGGGACGCGAGGTCAGCCATGATCGCCATCCGTCCGGAAAAGCCGGCCGACATCGCGGCGCGCGAAACGCTGCTCGATGTCGCCTATGGGGCCTCCCGCTTCGCCAAGCCTTCCCAGCGCCTGCGCGAGGGGCGGGAACCCGTGCTCTCCTTCGTGGCCTTCGAGCAAGGCCGTTTGATCGGCACGGTCCGCCTGTGGGCCGTGTGGGCGGGCGCGGGCCGGCCGGCGCTGCTGCTCGGGCCGCTTGCGGTCGATCCCGAATGCCGCCAGCGCGGGATCGGCTCCGCGCTGATGCGCCGCGCGATCCGCGCGGCGCGCGTGGCGGGTCACCGCGCGCTCGTCCTGGTCGGCGACGCCGCCTATTACGGCCGCTTCGGCTTCACGGCGGCCGGTACCGGCGCGCTGTCGATGCCGGGACAGCATGAACGCCACCGGCTGCTGGCGCTGGAGCTCGCTCCCGCCGCGCTGGCGGGCGCGCGCGGACGCATTCTGGCCGGCGATGTCCGCCGCCCGGCGCCCCGTGCGGCTGCCGGTGTCGGCGTGTCACAAGCCGCATAATTCCAACACACGTCTTCCCTTGGCGCCGCACGAGCGATAAGCGTGCGGCGCCTTTCGTTTCCGCCATCCCGTCCTGGACGCTTCGTTCCCGGCTCTTTCACCCCCGGACCTTCAATCCCCGACCTCTCATCGCCGACTCTTGGAGATCGACCCATGACCAATTGGCCCGTGCACGGCCGCATCGACGGTCCCATCGTGATGATCGGCTTCGGCTCGATCGGCAAAGGGACGCTGCCGCTGATCGAGCGCCATTTTGCCTTCGACAAGTCGCGTCTGGTCGTCATCGATCCGGAGGACAAGGACCGCAAGCTGCTCGACGAGCGCGGCATCCGCTTTATCCACCAGGCGGTGACCCGGGAGAACTACCGCCAGCTGCTGACGCCGCTGCTGACGGTGGGCGGCGGGCAGGGGTTTTGCGTCAACCTGTCGGTCGACACCTCCTCGCTCGCCATCATGGAGCTCGCCCGCGAAGTCGGCGCGCTCTACATCGACACCGTGGTCGAGCCGTGGCCAGGCTTCTACTTCGACGCCAAGCTCGGGCCGGAGGCCCGCTCGAACTATGCGCTGCGCGAAACCGTGCTGGCGGCGCGGCGACGCAAGCCCGGCGGCACGACGGCGGTCTCGTGCTGCGGCGCCAATCCGGGCTTCGTGTCGTGGCTGGTCAAGCAGGCGCTGCTCAACGTCGCGGGCGATCTCAAGATCAAATTCAGCGAGCCCAAGACCCGCGAGGACTGGGGCCGGCTCGCCAAAAAAGCCGGCCTCAAGGGCATCCACATCGCCGAGCGCGACACCCAGCGCGCCAAGAGCCCGAAGCCGGTGGACGTCTTCGTCAACACCTGGTCGGTCGAGGGTTTCCTGTCGGAGGGCATGCAGCCGGCCGAGCTCGGCTGGGGCACGCACGAGAAATGGATGCCGTCCAACGGCCGCAAGCACAAGACCGGCTGCGGCGCCGCGATCTATCTGCTGCAGCCGGGCGCCAACACGCGCGTGCGCTCGTGGACCCCGACCGCGCGCGGGCAGTATGGCTTCCTGGTCACCCACAATGAGTCGATCTCGATCGCCGACTATTTCACCCTGCGCGCCGGCCGCAAGGTCGTCTACCGGCCGACCTGCCATTATGCCTATCACCCCTGCAACGACGCCGTGTTGTCGCTGCACGAGCTGTTCGGCCGCGCGGGCGTGGTCCAGGACGAGCACATCATTCTCGACGAGCACGAGATCGCCGACGGCATCGACGAGCTCGGCGTGCTGCTCTATGGCCACAAGAAGAACGCCTATTGGTACGGCTCGCAGCTTTCGATCGAGGAGACGCGCCAGATCGCGCCCTACCAGAACGCCACCGGCCTCCAGGTGACCTCGGCGGTGCTCGCCGGAATGGTTTGGGCGCTCGAAAACCCGAAGGCCGGCATCGTCGAGGCCGACGAGATGGACTTCCGCCGCTGCCTGGAGGTGCAGACGCCCTATCTCGGACCGGTCATCGGCCGATATACCGACTGGACGCCGCTCGCCGACCGGCCGGGCTTTTTCCCGGAGGATATCGATCGCAAGAATCCCTGGCAGTTCAGGAACGTGTTGGTGCGGTGAGGCCGCCACTCAGGCATTGCGGGAACGCGACCTCGAAGACGATTGAGCGTCATGCGCGGCACCGATGCCTGTGGTTCGCTGGCTGAACTGCCTACTGTTGCCCACAGCGACGGGAGCTCGAAAGCGATGGATAAGGTGGCTGTTCGCGATGCAAGGCATGACGAAGCACGATTCATCGTGCGAATGATCCACCACATGGTTGTTGACATGGCGAGCCATGGAGGCCATGCGGCAGCGACCGACGACAGTGCCTGGGAAAGAATGACGATCGCCATTGCCGACGAACTCAAAGATAACAAGAAAAAATATCTAATTGCTGAAGCGGCCGACGGCGAACCGATCGGAGTTGCGGGAGCCCAGCTGATCACTTTGAGTGGAGCATTTGCGCCTAAGAAGACATTGCACGTGAGCATCGTTTACGTTCTTCCGCAGTTTCGGCGCGGCGGCGTTGGGAGCGCATTGATCGACCGGATCCTGGATTGGGGACGCGCAGCCGGAAGCGAGCAATGTGACTTGCACGTGTTGAGCAGGAATCCGGCCATGTCGCTCTATGAAAGACATGGCTTCTCGGTCGTCGAGGTGAAAATGGTGCGTTCACTCCAACCGGGAGCTTGATTTGCGTGGCGATGCTCCACCGTCCGCCAGCGATCGCTTCGGTTGCATTTCGCCTGGCTCCGCCCCGCCACAGGGTCGCGCTACAGAGTTATGACGCCCGCCTCTCCGTCCTCCGTGCCGAATACGAGCCGGGTGCCGGCCGCATTCCAGGCGAGCGCCGAGATCGGCGAGGGCCCGGGCGCGCGCGCAAGAATCTCGGCGCCGTCCTCGACGCGGGTGAGCAGCATCATGCCATCCTCGTAGCCGATTGCGCACACCTCCTGCTTGGGGTGGGCGGCGACGGCGGAGATGCGGTGCTCGGACGGACTGACCACTTTCGGCGATTTGCCCATCGGGCCGTCCTTGCCCTGAAAGGGCCACACGACGAGCTGCGTCGCGCCCGAGGTCGCAAGCCACTTTGCGCCCGGTCCCCAGGTCATCGAGCGCACCTTGGTGGCGTATCCCGACATGCGCATGTGCTTGCCGTCGACGAGCCGCCAGCCGTGCAATGTCGGCTCCTGCATCGCGGTGACCAGGAAACGGCCGTCGGGAGAGAACGCGACGTCGAGATGCGAACCCTTCCACTCGAGCTTTTCCGGCCTGGCGTCCGGTGCGTTGGGAAACCACAGCGTCGCGCCGTTGTAATGCGCGATCGCGAGGCGGAAACCTTTGGGCGCGAAGGCAAGGCCGCCCGGGCTCGACGGCAGGTCGAGCACGCGCTCGCTTTTCGGCGTGCGCACGTAGACCTGCTTGCCGGAGGACCACGCCATGCCGTCGGGGCTGAGCGCGACACGGTCGATCCAACGCCGCTTGGCGTCGCTCGCCACGGTCTCGCTGCGGCCGTCGGGACCGGTCGCCGCCACCTTGCCGTCGTCGCCGCCCGTGAGGATGCGCTTTCCGTCGGAAGCCGATCCGAGGATCGCGCCGCCATGGACCACCACGCGCCGCTCCTCGGTGTCGCGCCCGAAGACGAGCGCCTCCTCGCCGAGCACGAAAACGGGGTCGTCGTTGAGAAAATGCACCGCGATCACGGCCGCGCCGACCGATAGCGGGCGAATGCGATCGGCGATCGAGGTGGTCTCGCTGCGGGTGTCGGTCATATTCCTCCGTCATGCATGACGCATGAGAGAGTCACGCCACGCACTCCGAAAATCCCTTGCGGATCATCTCTTCCGGCATCTCGCGGCCGATGAAGACTGCGCGGCTCGCGCGCTCTTCGCCGTCCTTCCAGGGACGTTGGTGGTCGCCGTCGAGGATCATGTGGACGCCCTGGAACACGAAGCGCTCGGGATCGTCCTTGAACGACAGGATACCCTTGCAGCGCAGGATTTTCTGACCCTCCTGGGCGACCAGGTTCTGGATCCAGGGGAAGAACTTGTCGGGATCGAGCGGCTTGTCGGTCTTGAGCGAGAAGGATTGCATGTCCTCGTCGTGATAGTGCTTGAGGCCGCCATGATCGTGATCGTGGTGATGGTCGTGGCCATGCGCGTGATCATGGTGGTGACCATGGTCGTCGTGCCCGTCCTCGTGCTCCAGGAAAGCCGGCTCGATGTCCAGGATGCGATCGAGGTCGAAGGCATTGCGGCCGAGAACCTCCGACAGCGGGATGGCGCAACGCTCGGTGCGGTGGACCTTCGCGTAGGGATTGATGCCGCGGATGCGCGCCTCGACCTCGCGCAGGTCGGCCTCGCTGACGAGGTCGGTCTTGTTGATCAGGATCACGTCCGCAAAGGCGATCTGGTTCTTTGCCTCGGGTGCGTCGCGCAGCCGGTCCTTGAGCCATTTGGCGTCGGCGACCGTGACCACGGCGTCGAGCTTCGCCCGCTTGCCGACATTCTCATCGACGAAAAAGGTCTGCGCCACCGGGGCCGGATCGGCGAGACCGGTGGTCTCGACGATGATGGCGTCGAATTTGCCCTTGCGCCGCATCAGTCCGTCGATGATGCGGATGAGGTCGCCGCGCACGGTGCAGCAGATGCAACCGTTGTTCATCTCGAAGACTTCCTCGTCGGCGCCCACGACCAGCTCGTTGTCGATGCCGATCTCGCCGAATTCGTTGACGATGACGGCGTATTTCTGGCCGTGCGGTTCGGACAGGATGCGGTTGAGCAGAGTCGTCTTGCCGGCGCCGAGATAGCCGGTGAGCACGGTGACTGGAATTTTGTCGGTCATGGGGTACTCCGTTGGGCCCCTATATAGGGGATCGCCGGGCGGCTAGAAATCCCTCCGACGCGCATGTCTTGCGCCGCGCGCAAGGCTGTTAACCGAGGGTCCCGCCTCGCGGGATGCACCGAATGTCGCCCAACCGTCGCCTCGTCGGCATCGCGACCCGTATCGAGCGCCTGACCGCCGCGGTCGGACGGACCGTCATGTGGTGCGGGCTCGCCATGGTGGTGGTTCAGGTCATGGTGGTGCTGATGCGCTACGTTCTGGGCGTCGGCTCGATCTGGCTCTCGGAGGCGGTTGTCTATGCGCATGCCGCCCTGTTCATGGGGGCGGCGGCCTGGACGCTGCAGCAGGGCGGCCATGTGCGGGTCGATATCTTCTACGCGGACGCCTCGCCGCGCAGCCGGGCGGTTGTCGATCTCCTCGGCGCGCTCGTGCTGCTGCTGCCTTTCTGCGGCGTGCTGGCCTGGTTCGCGCTCCCTTATGTGGGGCGCTCCTGGGCGATTCTCGAACGCTCGCGCGAAGCGAGCGGCCTGCCGCTGGTCTTTTTGCTCAAGACCTTGATCCCGGTCTTTGCGGTCCTGCTCGGCCTGCAGGGGATCGCGCAGGCGATCCGCGCCGCGCTGGTGCTGAGGGGCGGCGCGACAGCCGAGCCGGGCCGCTGAGATGGGCCTTCCCGAGATCCTCGCCATTCTGCTGGTCGTTTCGGTCTGCATACTGCTTTTAGCAGGCTATCCGGTCGCGCTGACGCTCGGCGGGGTGGCGCTGATCTTCG
>DATBBS010000522.1:0-6330 GCA_036270895.1 Xanthobacteraceae bacterium | reverse complement strand
CGGCGCAAACGCGCCTATTCGGTCTGGCGCAAGATGGAACGCAAGGCGGTCGGCTTCGAGCAGCTCTCCGACATCTTCGGTTTCCGCGTGGTGGTGCGCAAGCCGTCGGAATGCTACCAGGCGCTCGGCATCGTCCACACCACCTGGCCGGTGGTGCCCGGCCGCTTCAAGGACTACATCTCGACCCCCAAGCAGAACGACTATCGGTCGATCCACACCACCGTGATCGGCCCCGGCAAGCAGCGCGTCGAGCTGCAGATCCGCACCGTCGAGATGGACCAGATCGCCGAATTCGGCATCGCGGCGCATTCGCTCTACAAGGACGGCATCGGCTCGCCGACCGAGATGCTGTCGCGCGAGTCGAACGCCTATGCGTGGCTGCGACGCACCATCGGGCTCCTGGCCGAAGGCTCGAACCCGGAAGAATTCCTCGAGCATACCAAGCTCGAGCTCTTTCACGACCAGGTGTTCTGCTTCACCCCCAAGGGCAAGCTCATCGCCTTGCCGCGCAAGGCGACTCCGATCGATTTCGCCTATGCGGTGCATACCGACGTCGGCAATCACGCGGTCGGCTGCAAGATCAACGGCAAGATCGCGCCGCTCGTTTCCGAGCTCACCAACGGCGACGAGGTCGAGATCCTGATCTCGAAGGCGCAGGTCGCCCCGCCGACGGCCTGGGAGTCGCTCGTGGTCACCGGCAAGGCGCGCGCCGCGATCCGGCGGGCGACGCGCGCGGCGGTGCGGGCGCAATATGCCGAGCTCGGCCGGCGCATCGTCGAGCGCCTGTGCCAGCGCGCCAAGCGCGACTATTCCGACGAGAAGCTCGCCGGCGCGCTGACCCGGCTCGCGCGCGCCTCGATCGAGGACGTCTTCGCGGCGGTCGCGCGCGGCGAATTGCGGGCGGCCGACGCGGTGCGCGCCATGTATCCCGACTACAAGGACGAGCGCGCCACGGTGCCGGCGCCGCCCAAGTCCGAGACCGGCTGGTTCGGGCTGAGGAAAGCCAGGGCGGTGAAGTTCAAGGTGCCGACCGGCACCCCCGAGGGCATTCCGATCCGCGGCATCAACAGCGATTTGCCGGTGAGCTTTGCGCCCAACGGCGGCGCGGTGCCGGGCGACCGCATCGTCGGCATCATGACGCCGGGCGAGGGGATCACGATCTATCCGATCCAGTCGGCGACATTGCAGGACTACGAGGACGTTCCGGAACGCTGGCTCGACGTGCGCTGGGACGTCGACGAAGGCAGCCCGCACCGGTTTCCGGCACGGCTCGCGGTGCAGTCGGTGAACGAGCCGGGCACGCTCGCCCAGGTCGCGCAGGTGATCGCCGAGCATGACGGCAACATCGACAATATCCGGATGGAGCGGCAGTCGCCCGATTTCACGTCGCTGACGATCGATCTCGAGGTCTATGACCTGAAGCACCTGACCGCGATCATCGCTCAGCTGCGCGCCAAGCCCGTGGTCGCGAAGGTCGAGCGGGTAATGGAGTAGGCCTCGCCGTTGCGGCCTGCCTTCGGTTCCAAGCCGTATTTTTTATGCATAGTTGATGCGTTTGTGCCGCATGTTCTCCGCGGCATCACCCGCCTGTTAGGCTCGCGGCGCCTCAAAGGCCCCACCGGCAACGCCGGCAAAGGGCGCCGACAACAACAGAAGGGTGGAAACATGATCGACCTCGCAGGTCGTGCGCCGCGCGCGCATGCCCCGGAAAGAATCTGCCGCAAACTCTTGCAACTTGGCGTCGCCAGCCTGATGGCGACCACCGTGCTCACCTCGGTCGCGCAGGCGCGCATCACCCGCATCCAGATCACGGCCAGAGGCCCTGCGTTCGGCGGATTCTCGTTCCCCCTCGTGGGTCCCTACGAGGTCATCACCGGCACCGCGTTCGGCGAGGTCGATCCGTCGAACCCGCAGAACGCGCTGATCACCGACATCGCGCTCGCGCCCAGAAACCCGAACGGCACCGTCGGCTATTCGCACAATTTCTATATCCTGAAGCCCGTGGACCTCAGCCACGGCAATCACAAGATGATGTACGAGCCGCCCAATCGCGGCGGCAAGACCTACCAGACGCTCAACAACACGCCGACCGGCGGCAACGATCCGGCGGCGCTCACCGATCCCACGGTGCTGGGAGATTCCTTCCTGTGGACGCGCGGCTACACCACCGTTTGGAGCGGCTGGGAGAACAATCTTCCCGAGTCGCCGACGAATCCACCGGTAGCGACCGCTTCGTTTCCCGTCGCGGTCGGTCCCGGCAACACGACGCTGACCGGCCCGGGTTATGAATACATCGTGACCGGCGCGAGCTCCTTCGCGCTCGCTTACCCCGCGGCGTCGGGGGCCAAGGGCGCCCCGGACGCGGTCTTGACCCATCGCGTCCTCCTCGACGACACGCCGGTGGTCGTCGCGCCGACCGACTGGTCCTATACCAACGCGTCCAACACGGCGATCAAGTTGAACGCGGGACCGTTCGTCAACAACGACATCTACGAGTTCTCCTATATCGCCAAGAACCCGACGGTGAACGGCCTGGGGCTTGCGGCCATCCGCGACTTCAACTCTTTCCTGCGCAACGCGGCGCGCGACGATCTCGGCACGCCCAACCCGCTGGCGGGCGACGTGCAGCGCATCTACACCGAGACCTCGTCGCAGCCGGCCCGCACCCTCAACGACTTCGTGCATCTCGGCTTCAACGAGGACGAGACGCACAAGAAGGTGTTCGACGGCATGATGCAGTGGATCGGGGCCGGCGACGGCCTCAACATGAACTACCGCTGGTCGCAGACCAAGCGCACCGAGCGCAATCGCCAGGAAGAGCTCTATCTCGAGGGCCTCTACCCCTTCGCCAACGTGCCGACCTTCGATCCGATCTCCAACACCAGCGACTGGCGCTACAAGCGATGCGAGCAGACCCAGACCTGCCCGCTCGCGGTCGAGTTCTATTCGGCCAACGAGTTCTGGGTGAAGGCCGGCTCGCTGATGAGCACCGATCCGACCGGACGATACGACCTGCCGGATCATCCGCTCACCCGGCTGTATCTGCTGTCGAGCAAGCAGCATGGCGGCGCCGGCGACCCGACGTCAAAGGGACTGTGCCAGCAATTCCTCAACCCGCTCGACTCGGCGCCGGTGCAGCGCGCGCTATGGACCGCTCTGGACGACTGGTCGACGCGCGGCATGAGCCCGCCGGATTCCGAGGTTCCCAAGCTCAAGGACGGAACGCTGGTGCCGCCGAAGCCGCAGTCGGGCATGGGATTCCCCAACATTCCCGGCGTCACCTATACGGGTCTGAAGACGACCCGCTACCGCTTCAACTATGGTCAGGATTTCTATCAGACCTTCATTCCGACCATAAATCCGCCGGTCATCACCCCGCCGCTGGAAGACAATCCGGCGAACGGGCCGATCTATCCGAGCTACGTGCCGAAGACCGACCATGACGGCAACGATATCGCCGGCATCCGGCTGCCGGAACTGACGGTGCCGCTGGCGACCTATACGGGCTGGGGGCTGCGCGCGGGCAAGTGGGCGAATGACGGATGCGAAGCGTCCGGCCAGTATATTCCGTTCCGGGCCACGAAGGCGGCCCGCATCGCCGCGGGCGACCCGCGGCCTTCGGTCGAGGAGCGTTATGGGTCCTACGCGGAATACCAGCACAAGGTCATCGACGCGATCGACAGCCTGGTGCGGCGCCGCTTCCTGATCTGCGACGACACCCAGGACATGATGACACGGCTGCTGAAGGCCGGCCTCGATGCCGGTGTGCCGCCGCCGCGGCCGAACCAGAACGCATCGGCGCCGGATCCGGTGCCGGCGTGCCGCGGGAACATCCGCCAGGGCCACCATTCCCATCATGTCTTCGAGCATGATGACGATGGCAACGGCCACGGCGGTCCCGACGGTCGCGATTGATCGCCCCGCGGAGTCTCGTCGTCGGGGTCATGACGGGTGGCGGGCGCAAGCTCGCCACCCGAATTCGTTGGCGCCGAGCGGGGCGGGCCGAATTGTACGACGGCACGGATGATGCCATGCTGGTGACCGTTTTGCGGGGGCCATGCTGGCGAGGGCTTCGCGGGGAGACTTTCATGCAAGGCGTCACCATCGCGCGCGACGGCGAGCCCATGGCTGACCCCGATCGCGGCACCTGCCGGCGCGGCCGGCCTGGAGCGTGGCCGTGACGCTGCGCCTCGGGATCAACATCGACCATGTGGCGACCTTGCGCAACGCGCGCGGGGGGCGGCATCCCGATCCGCTGCGCGCGGCCGAGATCGCGATTGCGGCGGGCGCCGACGGAATCACGGCGCATCTGCGCGAGGATCGCCGCCATATCCGCGACGACGACGTGGCGCGCCTGATGGCGCGTCTGTCGAAGCCGCTCAATCTCGAGATGGCGGCGACCGACGAGATGACGGCGATCGCATTGCGCTTCCGCCCGCATGCGGCCTGCCTGGTGCCGGAGCGGCGCGAGGAGCGCACCACCGAGGGCGGCCTCGACGCGGCGGGCGGGCGGGCGCAGATCGGGCCGGTCGTGAAGGCGCTCGGGGCGGCGGGCATCCGCGTCTCGCTGTTCATCGCGCCGGACCCCGCCCAGATCGAGGCGGCGGCGGAGCTCGGCGCCCCGGTGGTCGAGCTTCATACCGGCGCCTGGTGCGAGGCGGTGGTCGACCGCGATCCGGCGGGGGCGCTGGCGGAATTCCAGCGCCTGCGGGCGGGCGCCGCGCAGGCCGCGCGCCTCGGCCTCGAGACGCATGCGGGCCACGGCCTGGATTACCTGACCGCGGAGGCGATCTGTGCCTTGCCGGAAATCGTCGAGCTCAATATCGGCCATTTCCTGATCGGCGAGGCCGTGTTCGACGGGCTGGCGCACGCCGTGGCACATATGCGCAGCGCCATGGGGCGCGGGCGCGGAAAGCCGTCATGATTCTCGGCATCGGCACCGACCTGGTCGACATCCGCCGGATCGAGCAGACGATCGCGCGCCACGGCGATCGATTCATCAACCGTATCTTCACCGAGACCGAGCGCGCGCGCGCCGAACGCAAGGCCAACCGCATCGACACCTACGCAAAGCGTTTCGCCGCCAAGGAAGCCTGCGCCAAGGCGCTCGGCACCGGTTTCCGCCGGGGCGTGTTCTTCCGCGACATGGGGGTGGTGAACCTGCCGTCCGGCAAGCCGACGCTGCGGCTGACCGGCGGGGCGCTCAAGCGCCTCGAGGCGATCACGCCGGCGGGCTGGGACCCCCGGATCGACCTCGCGCTCACCGACGAATACCCGCTGGCGCAGGCTTTCGTGGTCATTTCAGCCATGCCGCGGGAGGGCTCGCCCGGCTCATCCGGTTGATTGCGCGGCGCGGCGCAAGCCGCTACAAGTGCCGGCATTCCGGGCTTGCTTCGGGCCTCCCGGGATGGTGGCGGCGACACAACTAAGTGCCTGAATGTATGGGATTTCTCGGTTTTCCGCCGCCCGGTGGAGCGATCCGGCGGCATGCGGCAAGCCGGCGTGTCGCGCCCGCGGACCGCGACACCACATACTGAGCGGCGGGGCGCCAAGCGCAACCATGAGCACGAGAGGCCAATGAGCGTGTCGAGCCAGGATAAGCAGCGGGAAAAGCGCAAGGAAGGCGGCGCGGCCGAAACCGGACGGGTGATCTTTCATGCCCTGATCATCGCCTTCGTGATCCGCACCTTCCTGTTCCAGCCCTTCAACATTCCATCCGGGTCGATGATGGCGACCTTGCTGGTCGGCGACTATCTGTTCGTCTCGAAATATTCCTATGGCTACAGCCACTATTCGCTGCCGCTGTCGCCGCGCCTGTTCTCCGGCCGCATCTTCGGCTCGGAGCCGCAGCGCGGGGACGTGGTCGTGTTCCGGCTGCCGAAGGAGGATTCGACCGACTACATCAAGCGGGTCATCGGATTGCCCGGTGACCGCATCCAGATGATCGACGGCGTGCTCAACATCAACGAGCAACCGGTGAAGCGCGAGCGCATCGACGACTTCATCGACGAGGACGGCGGCCGCACCGTGCGGGTCAAGCGCTGGCGCGAAACCCTGCCGAACGGCGTGAGCTACAACACGCTCGACCTGCAGGACAACGGCTTCCTCGACAATACCCAGGTCTACACCGTGCCGCCCGGCCACCTGTTCATGATGGGCGACAATCGCGACAATTCGACCGACAGCCGCGTGCTGAGCCAGGTCGGCTATGTGCCGTTCGAGAACCTGGTCGGCCGCGCGCAGATCATCTTCTTCTCGGTCGGTGACGGCGAGCCGGCGTGGCATTTCTGGAGCTGGCCGTGGTCGGTGCGCTGGAGCCGCCTCTTCACG
>DATBBS010000521.1:0-20647 GCA_036270895.1 Xanthobacteraceae bacterium | reverse complement strand
GGAAGGCGGGGCCGGCGGCCGCGCCATGGTGAAGGACGGCCTGATGGAGCGCTTCGGGATCGAGGAGGTCTACGGCATGCACAACTACCCCGGCATGCCGGTCGGCGAATTCGCGATCCGCTCCGGCCCCATCATGGCGGCGGCCGACATGCTGACGATCGATATCGAAGGCAAGGGCGGGCACGCGGCGCGTCCGCATATGAGCGTCGATACGGTGCTGGTCGGAGCCCAGATCGTCAATCAGGTGCAGTCGATCGTGTCACGCAATGTCGATCCGCTGCAGGCCGCCGTGGTGTCGATCTGCATGTTCCAGGCCGGCCATACCGACAACGTCATCCCGCAGACCGCGCAGCTGCGCGGCACCGCCCGCAGCCTGTCGGCGGATGTGCGCGATCTTTTGGAGAAGCGCCTGCACGAGGTGGTCGAAGGCACCGCGCGGCTTCACGGCGCGAGCGCCAAGCTGACCTATCAGCGCGGCTATCCGGTGCTGGAAAACCACGCGCCGCAGACGTCCTTCGCGGCCGCGGTCGCGGGCGATGTGGTCGGGGCGGCGCGCGTCAATACCGCGATGGCGCCGGTGATGGGGGCGGAGGATTTTTCCTACATGCTGCAGGCGCGGCCGGGGGCCTTCATCTTCGTCGGCAACGGCAATACCGCCGGACTGCACAACCCGGCCTATGATTTCAATGACGAGGCAATTCCCGTCGGCACGTCCTATTGGGCGCGGCTGGTCGAAACCGCGATGCCGGGGTGAGGGAGATTGCATTTCCGCTCGTCATGCCCGGCCTCGTGCCGGGCATCCACGTCTTAAATCGCGAGGCACGACACAGACGTGGATGGCCGGGACAAGCCCGGCCATGACGGAAGCACGAAATGGAGCACCCGCTACGGCGCAGCTTCGACGCGGCTCTCCGCCTGCGGGGCGGGCTGGCTGATTGGGCTCATTTGGCTGATCGGGCTCATCTGGCTGATCGAGGTCATCTGGCCGATCGGGCCAACCACGGCGCGGCGCGGCAGCAGTTCCGCCAGGCGCGCCTCGGCGGTTTTCCAGAACGCGAAATCATTGAAGCGCGTCTCCTCCAGCACGGCCAGGAGGGTGGCGGCGAGGAACGGCAGGCTCTGCACGATGAGCACGCAGGCGAACAGGTTGATCTCGCGCACCTGCTCGGCGTTGGTCGCGATCACGGTCGCGGCGCCGAGCAGCAGCAGGGTGCCCAGGATCGCCTCATAGAAGGCCGGGAACCTGACACGCGCTTTGCGCGCGCTGCCGCCTTTGGCGGTGCGCACGAAGGGCAGATGCTCGGTGACGAGCCCGTAGGCGACCGCGCGCGCGACCGTCCATTGCATCGACATCGCGGCCAGCATAGCGGCCGCGGTCTGCGCCGGCCGGATGGCGACGCGGCGGCGGTAAAGCGCCACGAAATGCGCGACCGAGACCGCGAAGGCCGCCATGATCGGCAGGGTGAGCACCTTGTCGGGAATCGCGATGCCGACGAAGGCCACCACCGGCACCCAGACCAGATTGAGGATCGCCACCACCACGCCGATGCTCTCGGCGCCGAGCCAGTTGAGCCAGCCGATGGCGAATTCGCGCTTCTGGTCGGGCGTCAGGCTGCTGGCGCCGGGCAGGAAGCGGCGCCAATGCTTGCGGATGATCTGCAGCCCGCCATAGGCCCAGCGGTGACGCTGCTTCTTGTAGGCCTCGAAGGTGTCGGGCAGCAGGCCATGGCCGTAGCGGCGGCGGGTATAATGCGTGAGCCAGCCCTGCTCGATGACGGTGAGGCCGAGGTCGGTATCCTCGCAGATCGTCTCGCTCGACCAGCCGCCGGCGGCGGCGAGGGCGGTGCGCCGGATCAGGCACATCGTGCCATGCACGATGATGGCGTTCTCCTCGTTGCGCTGGACCATGCCGATGTCGAAGAAGCCGGCATATTCGCCGTTCATCGCCCAATGCAGCGGGGTGTTGTCGTCGCGGTGGTCCTGCGGCGCCTGGATCAGGCCGACCTTGGGATCCGCGAAAGCCGGGACGACTTCCTTGAGCCAGTCGGGATGAACCTCGTAGTCGGCGTCGATCACGCCGATGATCTCGGCATCGGACGCCGTGTGGGCAAGCGCGAGACGCAATGCGCCGGCCTTGTATCCCTCCAGATTCTCCGCGTTGAGGAACTTGAAGCGCGCGCCGAGCGCCGCGCAATGGTCCTCGATGGGCCGCCAGAAGCCGGGATCGGGGGTGTTGTTGATCACGACGACGCATTCGAAATTCGGGTAGTCGAGCCGGGCGACCGCGTCGAGCGTATGCTTGAGCATATCCACCGGCTCCCGATAGGCCGGGATATGGATGGATACCTTGGGCGCGTGACCGTCGATCGGCGTTGCACCTGAAGCGGGCGGCGCGAGAAGCCGCGCGGGCGGACGCCCGAACAGGATCGCCGAAATTTCCCCAATGCGCGCAAGCGCGATCAGCACGAGCGGCACCAGCAGAAGCAAGCCCAGCACGAGCGCTATGCCGGCGCCCAGCACGAAATAGTGGCCGTTCCAATACTCGAACAACGTGGCGGCCCAGGCGCCCACCGCATGCGCCGACGCCGCGAGCAGAACCGCCTGACCCAACGTCGCCCCGGCGATCGACAGGATCGGCAGCGAAACCAACAAGCCGACCGCGACCGCGATGGCGGCGATCTTCCAGTAGTCCGCATTGGAGATCGTGCCGGTCCAGGAGAATTTCGGATGCCGCGACGCGTCGAACAGGCCCCAATAGGAGCCGACGCTGCCTTCGAATGTCTTCCATGGCTGATCGTAGGCTTCGATCACGTTGTAATCGATGCCGAGCGCGTCGGCCCGGTTGATGAACTGGCGCAGCACGGTCGCCTGCTCGAGCCGCCCGGGCTCGGCAACGCCGCGGTTATAGCCGGCGCTCGGCCAGCCGAACTCCGCGATCACGATCCGCTTGCCCGGGTGGGCCTGGCGCAGCTTGTAATAGACGCCGAGCGAATGATCGACCGCCTGGGTGTAGGGGACATGGTCCCAATAGGGCAGGATATGGGCGGCGATGAAGTCGACGGCGGTCGCGAGCTTGGGATGGTTGATCCAGATGTCCCAGGTCTCACCGGTGGTCACCGGCACGTTGCTCTGGCGTTTGACGCGCTGGAGCACCTTCATCAGCTCGCCGACGTTCCATTCCGCCTTCACGTCCTCGATGACGTCTTTGATCGGGCGGTCCTGAACGAAGGCCCTCTTTTCCTTCTCGATCCTCTTCGCGGCCTCGATGCGCAGCGCCTCATTCCACGTATCCCGGACGCTGGCGATGGCGGATTTGAAGTCCGGATATTTCCTCTGTCCGTCGGCTTCGCGCTTGTCGTAGGCCTTTTGCGCTTCGTCGGCCTGCGCGGCCTCGATCAGCGAGCGGCGCAGCGTGGTCTCGTTGCCGACCACGATGGCGTTGACGTTGTTGTAGCTGCGGGCGAGCTTGAGGGCGGTGCGAATTTCCGCCTCGTTGCGCGTGACGCGCTTGTCGAGGTTG
Source organism: Xanthobacteraceae bacterium (assembly GCA_036270895.1). Lineage (GTDB taxonomy): Bacteria > Pseudomonadota > Alphaproteobacteria > Rhizobiales > Xanthobacteraceae > JAVDCA01. Next base: position 17,127 of record DATBBS010000521.1, on the reverse strand, counting down.
CCGGGGTCGTCGGGATCGGCGACGAGGTCGAGACTGCCGTCGCGGTCGAGATTGGTGTCGAGCCAGGCGCCCAGCGTCACCTTCAGTCCGAACTCGGCCGCGATCCCCGGCACCAGTTCCATGCCGCGGGTCGACCGGTAGGTGCGGATCGTGTCGGTATAGGGGGCGATCGCCTTGAGGTCGGCGCGGATCTGCGCCGCCGTCGGAGCTTCATTGGAATTGCGGATGCCTTCAAAGGGTGCGTAGGAAACGCTGGCTAAAGATTTGTTCACATTGGGGGCGTTTCCGGTGGTCTGGAAATTAGCCCACAAGCCAGCATGCAGGCACGCTGCAAGCGCGACCACGGCTGCGACGGAGCGCATCGACGCAATACTCATATGGGGCGGGAGAGCGAAGACCCGAGCCTGTCCCCTAGGCCGGCGCTTAACCATTTATTGGGTTCCCATGGCAAATCAATGGCAGCCGCACTGCACTTTCGAAATTCTTGCTGCAAGCCGAGAGCAACACGGCAACGCGGCTACTTCGCGCCGGTTCCCGGCGCGGCGGCGGGAGCGGCCGGCGCTGGCGTCGCAACCGCGACCACGGCCGGATTGAGCCAGCAGGCATGGATCCGCGCATCCAGGGTTTCGGCCGCCTTGGGATCGGGAATGCCGAGGCGAACCAGGCAGCGGAAGCTGGCCTGCATATGGGCGCCCGGACAACCGAAACGGTCATACAGTTCGAGGTGGCGGAACGCGGTATCCAGATCATCACGCGACAGGAGGTTAACCGCGCGCTCGCCCAGCCACACGCATTCGGGATTGGCCGCCGGGCCCGTCAGCGTCCGGGCCGCCTCGGCAATCTCATCGGTCCGCCGCGTCCCGTCGCTGCGTTTGGCGTCGTTGGCTTTTTGCTGATCGGCCGGTTTTGCGTCGCTCCCCTGTTGGGCGAGGGCCGGGGACAAAGCGCCGGCCAGCAGCGCGACGCAGGACAGAATGGTGAGGCTACGCATACCTGGTAATGACATGACGTTGCTGGGGTTGCTGCGTTTACTGTGTTTGTTGGGTCGCTACCGCGGCGCCGTATTCACCATTCGATTGGGTCGGCAATACGACGCCCTTTCGCACCGCCGCTGACATGAACCGAAGCCGTCGGTTTTGTCCAGCACGGCCCGACAGCGTGCTTAAAATGCCGCAAGCCCTTGGCAGGGCAGGGGATGCGCGATAAGCCGACCTCCACCCTCAACCGACTTGCCGGGCATTTTCAGGCCTATGATTAAACTGCCCCTCGGCCTGTTTGCGGCGACCGTGGCGGTGATCGTCGCCGCGTGGTGGTGGCTTGGACGCCCGATCGAGATGCCGGCGCAAGTGCGGGCCGGCGGCGGATCGCTGCAATGCATTTCCTATGCGCCGTTCCGGCAGGGTCAAAATCCCCTGGAGCCTGGCACGCATGTCGAGGCCTGGCAGATCGAGGAGGATCTGGGCCGCCTGCGGCAACTCACCGATTGTGTCCGCACCTATTCGACGGAGCACGGCGTCGACCAGCTACCGGCGATCGCGGCGCGGCTGGGGATGAAAGTGATGCTGGGGCTCTGGCTCAGCCCCGAGCGGGAGAAGAACCGGGTCCAGATCGATACCGCGATCGCGCTCGCCCAGCGCTATGCCGGAACCGTCATCTCGGTGGTAGTCGGAAACGAGGTGCTGCTGCGCGGCGAGCTGTCGGCGATCGACCTTGCCGCCATCATCCGCGAGGTCAAGGCCGCGGTGCCGTGCCCGGTCACCTATGCGGATGTCTGGGAGTTCTGGAACCGCAATCCCGAGCTGGGCAATGCGGTCGACTTCGTGACGATTCATCTTTTGCCCTATTGGGAGGATTTTCCGATCCCGGTCGCCAGCGCTGCCGCGCATGTCGAATCCATTCGCCGCCAGATGGTGGCGCGCTTTCCCGGCAAGGAGATCATGATCGGCGAAGTGGGCTGGCCAAGCGCCGGACGCATGCGCGAAGGGGCGTTGCCGTCGCCGGCCAATCAGGCGCGTTTCCTGCAAGAGGTGACCGCGACGGCCCGCCAGCAGAATTACCGCGTCAACGTCATCGAGGCTTTCGACCAGCCCTGGAAGCGCCGGCTCGAGGGCACGGTCGGCGGTCACTGGGGGCTGTTCGACGCGGTGAAGCGCGCGCCCAAATTCACCTGGGGCGCCCCCGTCTCGAACCATCCCGGCTGGGGCTGGCAGGCGGCCGGCGGCGCGGTACTCGCCGCCTTGGTGTTTGGCATGGCGGGCCTGCAGGCGCGCCGGCATCCCTTCGTGTCGCCGCTCGATCGCTGGCTGGGCGTGACGTTGATCGCCGCGGTATCCGGCACGCTGATCGGCTGGACCGTCGCGAATGTGCGGGTCGAAAGCCTGGGCGCTGGCGGCTGGGCGGTGTCGATCGCCTGGGCGGCGGTCGCCTTTGGGACGCCGATCGCCTGCGCGGCGGGGCTTATCCGCAGCATCCCGGCTGCGAGCTTCGGCCGGGTGTTGGGCAGTCCGCAAGAACGTTCGCGCGATCGCGTGGCGCTGCTCACAGGTGCGCTGCTGGTTTGCCTGAGCGTGCTCGCGCTCCGGGTCGCGCTGATGCTGGTGTTCGATCCGCGCTACGTGGATTTTCCATTCGCGCCGCTGCTGGGCGCGGCGGTCCCGTTCCTGGTGCTGGCGATCCTGGTGACGCCCGGGAAGGGCGTGCGGCCGGCGGCCGAGAAGCTTGCCGCCGGAATCCTGGCAGGATCGGCGATCTACATCCTGCTCAACGAGTCGATCGCCAATTGGCAGGCGCTGCTGCTGTGCGCCGGACTCGCGATGCTGGCCGTCACTCTGGTTCGGGTGCGGGTCGCGCCAGGCTGAGCACCAAGAGCGCGGCGGCGAGCGCCGAGAGGCCGGGATTGTGCAACACGATGCCGAAACCGGCCACCGCCAGGGAGATCGCGAACATGGCAACCGACGGCCGCAGCACGTTGATGATGGCGGCGCCGAGCGCGACCGCACCGAAGACCGCATGGTTGAACAGGACGATGACGGTGCGGAACGTGCCGCACAGCCAGGTGTCGAGCCCGCCCTGGCATTCGAGCGACACCGGCGCGAATTCGATCGCGCGATAGCGCAGATAGAGCGCGTAGCCGACGGAGAGGAAAGCCACGGCCAGAAGCCAGTTGGTCTGGCGGGCGGACGGCGCGAAACGGCGTTTCATCGAGGTCGCGGACCGTTAGAGCATTTTCCGGTGAAGTGGTTCCCGGTTCACCGTAGAAAATGCGACCAAATATCGAATCTAGAGCGTGTTCCGATTTACTTTAATCGGGACACGCTCTAGCGCAAATCGAGACGCTGCCCGTCGAAAACCGCGACCTTGCAGGGCGAGCGGGCGGCGGCGAGCGCGGCGCACAAGCGTTCGGCCACGGCGGCGTCGGCGAGCGGACCGGCGACGAGGTGGAATTCGGTGAAGCCCGGCCGGACGCCCTCGCGCACCGATACGAGCGGCCGCAGGCCATCCAGCAACGCCGGGTGGGCGCCTTTGATCGTGCCCCAGCGGGCGCGCAACGCATTGACGTTGGTGGCGGCCGCCAGATCGATCGCGAACTCCCTGGGCGCAGCCTCGGGGAGGGGATTGGCGTCCGCTTTTGCCGGCGCCTCGGCAACGCGGCTCTCGGGCTCGGCCGGCGGGGTCGTGCTCGTCGCTGAAGTGACGTAGGACTGGATCTGCGCGAGCGGCGCGGGCCGCGGCAACGGCACGTTGACCGTCATGCCGACCGTGGGTTGGTCGGACGACGGCCGTGGCGGCGTTTCGCCCGCGCTCGGCATCGAGGATTGCGGCGGAAGCGGCGTCACGGCCGCAACGGGTCCGGGGGTGTCGGTCTTCTCGTCAGAGCCCGGCGAAGGCGTCGCTGGCGCCGCCCCGCCCGAACGCGCGCCGGCCGGGTCGCGCGCGACCGATCCGGTTATCTCACTGAGATCATGCTCGAGCGCCGCAACCCGCATCGAGAGCCGGTCGCGATCCGCGGCCAGCGCCCGTACCGTCTCGGCGAGCCGTGCCGCCTCGCTGTCGGGCGCGGGCTGGACGGCGGCGACCTTGGAGGGGCGCGCGCCGGGCGACTTGAGCGCCGCCAATGCGTCGCCGAGGCGCTGCTCGCCGATCTCGGTGCGGCCAGCCAATACCACCGTGCTGAGCGCCACCAACGCGCAGACGCCCCAGGCGCCTATGCGCAGCAACGGACGCATATGGATGTGATCCTCGTCATCGTCGTCATCGCGGGTCATGGCGCCACCGGAATTGTCACCCTGCGTCTTGTTGTCTTTGCGCATGATCTTGTCCGAAAAGTCTGTCACCTTTCGGGATCAGGCGCGTGCTCGAATCGGCTGGTCGAATCGCTCGAACACGCCGGTGAAGGAGGTTATCAGAAACCGCCGCATCCTGCGGCAGCCGCCTTTTCCATCCTGGCGGCGCAGGTTATGACGGCGCAGTGATTTGGTCGAGGCCGAAATTCCAATGAGAACCTGCCTGACGATCGTGCTGGCGGCGGGCGAGGGGACGCGGATGCGCTCCTCGCGTCCAAAGGTCCTGCATGCGATCGGGGGCCGTTCGCTTGTGGCGCATGTGTTGGCGGCCGTGCGGGAAACCGCGGGCGCGGCCGCGGTGGTGATCGGGCCCGGACAGGACAAGGTCGCGGCAGCGGTCGCCGACGCATTGCCGGCGGCGAAGATCTTTCTGCAAGCCGAGCGGCGCGGCACGGCTCATGCGGTGCTGGCGGCGCGTGACGCGATCGCGCTCGGCGCGGACGATATCCTGGTCGTATTCGCGGATACGCCCCTGGTGCAGCCGCGCACGCTCGCCCGGCTGCGTGAGCCGCTGGCGCAGGGCAAGGCCGTCGCCGCGCTTGGCTTTCGTCCGGCCGATCCGGCCGGCTATGGGCGCCTGATCATGGAAGGCGAACGCCTGCTCGCGATCCGTGAGGAGAAGGACGCGAGCGCGGCGGAGCGCGCCATTCCGCTGTGCAATGCCGGGCTGATGGCGCTGCGGGGCGACGCCGCCCTCGCGATCCTGGACCGGATCGGAGACCAGAACGCCAAACGCGAATTCTACCTGACCGATGCGGTCGCGGTCGCCCGCCAGATGGGGCTCGACGCCGCCGCGATCGAAACCGAGGAGGACGAGGTGCGAGGGATCAACAGCCAGGCCCAGCTCGCGGAGGCCGAAGCCGTGTTGCAACGGCGCCTGCGCGGCGCGGCGCTCGACGCCGGCGTCAACATGGTGGCGCCGGAGACCGTGCATTTGGCGGCGGACACTAAACTTGGACGCGACGTGGTGATCGAGCCCTTCGTGGTCTTCGGCCCGGGCGTGGTGGTGGAGGACGGCGCCGTCATCCGGTCGTTTTCCCATCTCGAAGGCGCCCATGTGGGCCAGGGAACGACCGTGGGTCCCTATGCGCGGCTGCGGCCGGGGGCCCGGCTGGGAGCGAATGTGCGGATCGGCAATTTCGTGGAGGTCAAGGAGTCCGAGATCGGCGCCGGGGCGCGCGCCAATCACCTGAGCTATATCGGCGACACAACCGTCGGCGCTGGCGCCAATATCGGCGCCGGGACCATCACCTGCAATTACGACGGCACCGCCAAGCACCGCACCGAGATCGGCGAGGGGGCCTTCATCGGCTCCAATTCGGCCCTCGTGGCGCCCGTCAAGGTCGGGGACCACGCCTATGTGGGGTCGGGCTCGGTGATCACCCGCGAGGTTCCGGCCGACGCCCTGGCGATCGGACGGGCCCGCCAGGTGATTAAGGAAGGATGGGTTACGCGCTTGCGCAGCCTCACGTCTGCGGGCACAAAGAAGCCGAAATGAACGACCAAAACGCGTTGCTCACGGGCTGAAACGTACTGAAATTCTTCGTGAATACATAAGGTTGCGTCGCCGGCTTAACCCGCAATGGGAACCGAAGACGCGACCGCAGGGGCAGCCGCCGAACACATGTGCGGGATCATCGGGATACTGGGTCGTGAGCCGGTCGCGCCCTTGATGGTCGATGCGCTCAAGCGCCTCGAATACCGCGGCTACGACTCGGCCGGCGTGGCGACCCTCGAGCAGGGCCACCTGGCGCGCCGCCGCGCCGAGGGCAAGCTCAAGAACCTCGAGCAACGGCTCGGGCGCGAGCCGCTCGCCGGCACGATCGGCATCGGTCATACCCGCTGGGCGACCCATGGCCGGCCGACCGAGAACAACGCGCATCCGCATGCGACCGACCGCGTCGCCGTCGTTCACAACGGCATCATCGAGAATTTCAACGAGCTGCGACACGAGCTCACGGCCGCCGGGGCGAGGTTCTCGACCGAGACCGACACCGAGGTGATCGCGCATCTGGTGACGAGCGAGCTGCAGAAAGGCCTCGCGCCCATTGCGGCGGTCGCCGCCGCGCTGCCCCGGCTGACGGGCGCCTTCGCGCTCGCCTTCCTGTTCGAGGGCGAGGAGAACCTGCTGGTGGGCGCCCGGCGGGGATCGCCGCTCGCGGTCGGCTATGGCGACGGCGAGATGTATCTCGGCTCCGACGCGATCGCGCTCGCGCCGTTCACGGATTCGATCAGCTATCTCGACGACGGCGACTGGGTGGTGGTGCGGCGCGAAGGCGCGCAGGTGCACGACGCGGCCGGCCGCGCCGTGTCGCGCGCGGTGCAAAAATCCAATGCGTCTGCGCTCCTCGTCGACAAAGGCAACCATCGCCATTTCATGGCGAAGGAGATCCACGAGCAGCCCGAGGTCGTCGGCCATACGCTCGCCCACTATATCGACATGGCGGCCGGACGGATCGCGCTGCCGCCGCGGCTGGGCTTCGATTTCCGCGACATCAAGCGGATGACGATCTCGGCCTGCGGCACCGCCTATTACGCCGGCCTCGTGGGCAAATACTGGTTCGAGCGTTTCGCGCGGCTGCCGGTGGAGATCGACGTCGCATCCGAGTTCCGCTACCGCGAATCGCCCTTCGATCCCGGCAACCTGGCGGTGTTCGTCTCGCAATCCGGCGAGACCGCCGACACCCTCGCGACATTGCGTTATGCGCGCGAGCAGAAGCAGCACATTCTCTCGGTCGTCAACGTGGCGACTTCGACGATCGCGCGCGAGAGCGACGTGGTGATGCCGACGCTGGCCGGTCCCGAGATCGGCGTCGCCTCGACCAAGGCCTTCACCTGCCAGCTCGCCACGCTCGCCTGCCTGGCGATCGCGGCCGGGCGCGCGCGCGGCGTGCTCGGCGAAGCCGACGAGCAGCGGCTGGTGCGCGCCCTGATCGAGGTCCCGCGCCACATGGCGGAGGCGCTTGCCCTCGAGCCGACGATCGAGAAGCTGGCGCGCGACCTCGCGAAGAGCCGCGACGTGCTCTATCTCGGCCGCGGCACCAGCTTTCCGCTGGCGCTCGAAGGCGCGCTCAAGCTCAAGGAGATCTCCTATATCCACGCCGAGGGCTATGCGGCGGGCGAACTCAAGCATGGTCCGATCGCGCTGATCGACGAGACCATGCCGGTGATCGTGATCGCGCCTTATGATCGCGTGTTCGACAAGACCGTGTCCAACATGCAGGAGGTGGCGGCGCGCGGCGGACGCATCATCCTGATCACCGACCCGAAGGGTGCGCGCGAAGCGACCGTGCAGTCGCTGGTGACCCTGAGTCTCCCCGAGATGCCGGCGACCGTCACCCCGCTGGTCTATGCGGTCCCGGTCCAGCTGATCGCCTATCATACGGCCGTCATCATGGGGACGGACGTGGACCAGCCACGCAACCTCGCCAAGTCGGTGACGGTCGAGTAGGGGCGGCGCGCCATTTTCCCGCATCCACCCCGAAAACTGGCGAAAACCCGCCTGTTTCTTCTATATTGCGCCGGGACGGGGCCGTGCCGGCGGCCACAACAGCGAGATAGATTGCGCGTATGACGCTCAACGACAACCTGCGAAGGCCCGAGCCGCCGGCCGCGATACCGGGCCAGCCGGTCGTGCACCGCCACGGCATCGGCTATCGGATCCGCAACTATTTCCTCACCGGCCTGATCGTGGCCGGGCCGCTGGCGATCACCGTCTATCTCACCTGGTCCTTCATCACCTGGGTCGACGACCTGGTGCGGCCCTTCATGCCGGTCGCCTTGCGGCCCGAAACCTATCTGCCGTGGAAGCTGCCGGGCACCGGGCTGGTCATTGCCTTCGTGACGCTGACCCTGCTCGGCTTCCTGACCGCCAACCTGGTCGGCCGCACCCTGGTCGAGGCCGGCGAGACCCTGCTCAACCGCATGCCCCTGGTGCGCTCGATCTATAAGGGCCTCAAGCAGGTGTTCGAGACGCTGTTCTCTGAATCGGGCTCGAGCTTCCGCCGGGTCGGCCTGGTCGAGTTTCCGGCGCCCGGCATGTGGTCGCTGGTGTTCCTGTCGCAGCCGCCGGGGGGCGACATCACGGCGCTGCTGCCGCTGAAGGACGAATATGTGTCCGCCTTCATGCCCTGCACGCCCAACCCCACCACCGGTTTCTTCTTCTACGTGCCGCGCGCCGAGATCATCGAGCTCGAGATCCCGGTCGAGGCGGCCGCCAAGCTGATCATGACGGCGGGGCTGATCCAGCCGAACGGCGGTCCTGACCAGCAGAAGAAATTGTCCGCGATGGCTGAAGCCGCCAGGGCGGCGCGCGCGCTGCGGGAGTCGCCCGCGACGGCGACGACGGAGTGATTTTGGTTATGGCGAACTGAATTTCAGCTCGGAATCGAACACGAGCTTTCTTCGGTTCGGGGGAATGTATATTTCCTGAAAGAAAGCGACGGCGCCTCCGGCCGTGTAGGCGGTCGACTCGAGCACGAGGTGCGGCCGGGCGCGAAGCGGCAGTTTGCGCCATTTCCGTGAATCCGGCATTGCAATCGTCTGCGTGACCCGCGTGATCGAGAGCCCGAGGTCGCGCAACAGGATCAGCTTGAAATTCGCGGTTTGGATCTTTTCGCGGGGCAGCCGGATCAGCGGCTTCGCAATGGCATGCGACGAGAAAAAACGGCTGAAGACCTCGAATTCATCGTTGATCGAGTTTGCGCGGTCGATGCGCACGACTTTAACGCTCTTCCCGAAGAGCCCCGTCAAGCGCGCATCCTTCGCTGCAACGCCATGCCCAATCAGCCGCGGATAGACCGGAAGTATCGAGCCGTCATCGCCCAGAAACCGGCAATACCATGGATCGGACATCTGCCGGCGGACCGGAGCGACGAAACTGCCGCGGCCGCGCGACCGCACCACGAGCCCGTTCTTGACGAGCTCGCCGTAGGCCTTCTGGATCGTGCCCAGGCTGTAGGGCAGCTTTTGCTCGAGCTCCGCCTCGGTTGGCAGCCGCACGCCGGGCTTCCAATCGCCATCCGAAATGGCGCCCAGAATTGCATTGAAGAGGACTTGGTACTTCGGCCCTGGGGCTTCAACGGCGGCAAGACGTGCCTGAATGGTCTCGATCATAACGGTCCCAAACTTCGTCGGCCGAAGTCATTTCGTCTTGATGCCGGTAAGCTCGACGATTTTAGCATATTTCGCCGATTCCGAACGGATGAAGGCGCCGAATTCCGCCGGCGTGTTGCCGACCGGAACGGCGGCTTGCGTTTCCAAAACCTCGCGCACCTTCCCGTCCTGCAGGGCCGCCACGGCGGCTTTCGCCAATTTGTCGATAATGGGCTGCGCCGTTCCACTGCGCGCCAGCAAACCAAACCAGAGCGTGAAGTCGAAATCCTCGAGACCCCTTGTTTCGGCGATGGCCGGTGTGTTCGGAAAAGCCGGCGAGCGCCGTTTGCTGGTGACCGCGATCGCTTTCAAGTGGCCGGACTTGAGGAATGGCACGACCGGCGGCATGCCGGAAATCGTTAGCTTCACGTGCCCGCTTACGGTGTCTGAAACCGCTGGCGCTGCACCGCGGTAGGGAACGGGCACGAGGCGCGTCGACTGCAGCTTGTTGATGTATTCGCCGGCCAGGTGATGTGCGCTGCCGACGCCCGCGATCGAGAAATCGAGGGGCTGCGAGCGTGCGAGCGCGATCAATTCGGCGGGAGTGGAAACCGTCAAGCTCGGGTGAGCAGCCAACACGAGCGGCGTCCAGGCAAGCAACGTGACCGGCATGAGATCGGTCAGCGGATCATAGGCGATATCCGTGAAAAGATTCTGGTTGAGCGCGACTTCGGCGGACGTAGCGACGAGAAACGTATAGCCATCGGGACTGCCCTTCGCGACGGTCTGCGCGCCCACCATGCCGCTCGCCCCCGCCTTGTTCTCCACGATGAATGTCTGTCCCAAAGCGTCGCCCAGCTTCTGCGAGAGCACGCGCGCGACGAGGTCGGCGCCGCCGCCCGGTGGGTAAGGCACGATGAGGCGAACCGGGCGCGTCGGCCAATCGTCGGCCCACGCGGCCGTCGAAGCGAGAAGCAAACAAATGCCGATGACGAGATTTCGCAGCATGGCGGTCTCCCCTCCAACGGCGGCCGGCCGGCCGCTCTCGACGGCTTTCTACCATACTTCATAGTATAATACTATATAGTAATATGCCTTTGCAGAATTGCCGCAGTGCCGGCCGATCGTTCGCCTGGCTTGACGGGCGCCACAGCCCGTTGAACACACTTGCGCTTGTCCGATGAAGATTGGCGCGAATGGAAGGCGCCACGGGGAGGAAAGCCATGCCTCGAATGGCGAACCTGCGTGTTACGTGCGGCGCGGCTCTGGGCCTGGCGCTCGGTTTCGGCTGGACTGCGGCCGCCCAAGAGACCGGTCAAGCCTGGATGCCGCCGCCGCCCGAAAAGCGCTGTCCATCGTCCTGGGGCGCGGACGACGAGCGCGGCGCCGCCAACCTGCAGACTCCGGAAAGCGTGCTCGCGGCGGCCGGGCTCATCCACGAAGGCAGGATCTACGAGCTCGGCAAGGTGCTCGACCGCACCATCCCGATGTCGCCGGGACGAAGTTTTGTCCTCAACATCCAGCGCACCTCGGGGCCGAACGGCCGCAACCAGCAGGGCGGCAACGAGGAGACGGTTTTCACCGAGCTCGGCCAGATGGGCACGCAGTTCGACGGGCTCGCGCACCAGCAGCTCGGCCCGTATCTCTACAATTGCGTGGAAGCCGAAAAGGTGGTGAGGCGCGGCGGATTCACCAAGCTCGGGGTCGAGAAGGCCGGGTCGTTCTTCGCCCGCGGCGTCCTCCTCGACGTCGCGGCCCTCAAGGGCGTCGACATGCTCCCCGACGACTACATGATCACGGTCGCCGATCTCGAAGCCGCGATGACACGGCAGAATGTCGAGATCCGCAAAGGGGACGCGGTATTGATCCGCACCGGATGGGGCCGGCTGTGGACGGTCGACAACGCCCGGTTCATCAAGGGCGAGCCGGGCATCGGGCTCGAGGCGGCGGAATTCCTGGTCAAGCGCAACGTCATGATCGTCGGCTCCGACAATTGGGCCGTCGAGGTACGGCCTTATCCGGACAAGGACCTGTTCCTGCCGGTGCACGGCTATCTGCTCAACCTCAACGGCGTCTATCTGGTCGAAAATCTCGACCTCGAGGCGCTGGCCCGCGACAAGGCCAACGAGTTTGCCTTCATGGTGGCGCCGCTCAAGCTGCGCGGCGGCACCGGATCGAGCGTCGCGCCGATTGCGGTGAGATAACGCTCGCAGGTGCCGCTTATCGCGACAGCGCCCTGTCGTAGATCGCCAGGGTCTGCTCCGCCATGCGGCGCCAGGAATACTGCCTGACCTGCGCGAGCCCGGCCTGCTTGAGCTGCGCCAATCGTCCCGGATCGGCCAGCAGCCGGTCGAGGGTGATCCGGATGTCGTCGACGCTTACAGGATCGAAATACACGGCCGCCTCGCCATAGACCTCGGGCAGGCAGGTCGCGTTGGCGGCCGCGACCGGAACCCCGTAGCTCATGGCTTCGAGGCCGGGCAGGCCAAAGCCCTCCGACAGCGACGGGAATACATACAGCTTGGCATTCTGATAGAGCCAGGCGAGCTGGGAGTCGGATACAAAGCCGAGATAGTGGACGTTGGTATAGCGGCGATCGGCGATATATTTCTGCAGCTGCTCGTAAAACAGATCGGGCTTGCCGGCCAGAACGAGCTTTATGTCTTTGAGGCCCGCGGCCGCATCGGCGAGTCGCTGCAAATTCTTATGCAGGTGGGCGGTGCCGACATAGAGAATGAAATCGGTGCCGGAAAGGGCCGGCATCGGCTCGCCGCGCTCCGCCAGTTTCTCGGCGGACTCGTGAGTATAGGTGGTGCGCGCGGGATCGGCGTTGAGCCGGTCGATCAGCTGCTGGCGAACAAACGCGGTGGGCGTGATCAGCTCGGCCGAATCGCGGGCGATGAGCCGCAGCATGATGCGAAACACCTGCGGCTTCACGGCGGTCTTGTAGGCGCGTTTCAGAAACCCGCCCTCGCGTCGATTGATGAAGTCGATCGCCGTGAGATCATGGATGGTGGTGACGCGACGGCCACGATAGAGCATCGGCTGCTGCGGCACCGTGAAGTGAACCAGATCGGGCGACAGCGCACGCAGCTGTCGGGCAAATCCGATCTGCTCGCCGAACGTAAAGGATTGGTGGTCGGCCACGAGCTTGCGGAAGTTGGGTGCCTTCGGCTGCCAGCGGTCGAAATCCGCCTTTCGGAGCAGCACGGTATAGTCATGGGCGCGGTCGATCTGCTGCAGATATTCGATCAGACGTTCGACGTAGCGGCCCGTCGAGGTGTAGATGATGCGCGCATCAATGGCTATGCGTTTCATGGTCACGCCAATTCATGCCGTCGTCTCTGATCGTGAGGCGCAAAGAATCGGCAACGCGCGCCAAAATCCGCGCCGGACCATATCGGCCTTTCGCGAGGGGAACAATCCGCGCCGCGATTCGATCGAGAGGCCAGCGTTAATGTCCCGTGCGTTTAGGTTAATCCGGGAAGGTGATTTGTTGCTCGATGATGATTTGATACGAAGCCTCCGGCCCGGTGGCGGAGCGGGAACGCAGAGGCTGTGCAAGGCCTCGCAGCTTGGTTCGAATCCAAGTCGGGCCTCCAATTGGTTGCTCGCTTTGCGAGCAGGCTTCCCCGGGCGCTTCAACCCGCGCGGATCAGCCGGATCGCTTCGTCGCGCTCGAACAAATAGAGCAGCGCCCGCAGCGCCTCGCCGCGCGGGCTCTCGAGCTTCGGATCGCGCCCCAGCACCAGCGCGGCGTCGTCGCGCGCGACCTGCAACAGCTTGCCGTGGGTCTCGATGCGGGCGAGGCGGAAGCCCGGCATGCCGCTCTGGCGGGTTCCGAGCACGTCGCCTTCGCCGCGCAGCTTCAGATCCGCTTCGGCGATGCGGAACCCGTCCTCGGTTTCGCGCATGATGGCGAGGCGGGCTTTCGCCGTTTCCCCGAGCGGCGCGCGGTAGAGCAGCAGGCAGGACGAATGCTCGGACCCGCGGCCGATACGGCCGCGCAACTGATGGAGCTGCGCGAGGCCGAAACGTTCCGCGTGCTCGATCACCATGACGGTCGCTTCCGGCACGTCGACCCCGACCTCGATCACCGTGGTGGCGACGAGAAGCCGCGTCTCGCCCTGGGCGAAGCTGTCCATGGCGCGGTCCTTGTCGGCGCCCTTGAGGCGGCCGTGGACGAGCCCGACCAGCGCGCCGAAACGTTCCTGCAGCGATTGGTACCGCTCCTGGGCGGCGGCAAGGTCGACCGTCTCGGATTCCTCGATCAGCGGACAGACCCAATAGACGCGCCGGCCTTCCTGCAGGGCGCGGCCGACCGCCGCCACGACCTCCTCGATGCGGCCGAGCGGGACGGTGCGCGTGTCGATCGGCTTGCGGCCGGCCGGCTTTTCGCGCAGCTCGGAAATATCCATGTCGCCGAAATAGGTGAGCACGAGGGTGCGCGGGATCGGCGTGGCGGTCATCACCAGCACGTCGACGGCCTCGCCCTTGCGGGCGAGCGCGAGCCGCTGGTGCACGCCGAAGCGGTGCTGCTCGTCGACCACCGCGAGCGCGAGATCGCGGAACTCGACTTCCTCCTCGAACAGCGCATGGGTGCCGACCAGGAGGTCGATGTCGCCGGCCGCAAGCCGCGCCAGGATGTCGCTGCGCGCGCGGCCGCGCTCGCGTCCGGTCAGCAGCGCCACCTTCAGGCCGGCGGCCTCCGCCACGGTCGCGATGGTGGCGAGATGCTGCCGGGCCAGGATCTCGGTCGGCGCCATGATGGCGGCCTGGCGGCCGGCCTCGATCACCGCCGCGCAGGCCAGCAAGGCAACGACCGTCTTGCCGGAGCCGACGTCGCCCTGCAGCAGGCGCAGCATGCGGTGCGGCTGGCCGAGATCGTCGGCGATGTCGGCCAGCGCGCGGACCTGCGACGCGGTGAGACTGTAGGGCAGCGCAGCGATGAGCCGCTCGCGCAGCCGGCCGTCGCCCATGGTGCGCCGGCCGCTGATACGGCGCATATGCGCCCGCATGAGGCCAAGCGCGAGCTGGCCGGCCAAGAGCTCGTCATAGGCGAGGCGCGACCAGGCCGGCGAGGTCGGCAGGACGTCGGCCGGGACCGCCGGCCGGTGCACGACGCGCAACGCCTCGTCGAAGCTTGGAAAGCCTTCGCGCGCCAGATAGGCCGGATCCTGCCATTCGGGCAGCACTGGGAGCTTGTCGACCGCGCCCTCGATGGCCCGGCGCAACTGGCTGGCGAACAGTCCTTCGGTCAGTGGATAGACCGGTTCGACCAGCGGCAGCTTGGCGAGGCCCGCCTCGTCGACCACCCGGTCGGGATGCACCATCTGCAGCATGCCGTCATAGAGCGCCGTCATGCCCGAGATGTAGCGGCGTTCGCCCGTGGGCAGCAGCTTCTCGATGTAATCGGTATGGGCGCTGAAATAAGTCAGCACCAGGTCGCCGGTCTCATCGCTCGCATAGACCAGGTAGGGCGCGCGCGAGCGCCCGGGCGGCGGCGCCCGGTGGCGGTCGATCGTCACCTCGACGGTCGCGATCGTGCCCGGCACCACGTCGCGCAGTTTCGGGCGGGCGCGACGGTCGATCGTGGCGGCCGGCAGATGGAACAGGAGATCGGCCACGCGCGCGCCGTCGTCGCGGCCGGTGAGGCGCCGCAACAGCTTGTCGAGCTTGGGACCGACCCCCGGAAGGGTGGTCACCGAGGCGAAGAAGGGGTTGAGCTGGCTCGGCCGCATGGAGGACTGTTTGATTGATCGCCCAAGGCACTTTCGCTTGGCGCCATGCGGGACGCAATCCAGCCCCGATCCTCACCGCGCTGGTTACCTGCGCTTGCCGGAAGGTTTTGCCGGGGGCCATCTTGTGAACGCGGCGGGAGGCACGACTTAATGGCTGGTCGAAGCCGGCGTGGCCGGCACGCGCCGCACCCTGCGGCTGAAAGGATTTTTCCGGCTTTGGCGGCCGGGAACGCAGGCCAGAACGGAAGCTGGAGCCGATGAATTCGCCCCATTACCTGCCGCTGACGCCGGGCTTTTTCTCACTGCTGGTCGGCATCCTGGTCGTCGTGATCGTCGTCATCCAGATCGGCGCATTGCGCTATGCCTACATGCGCCTGGGGCTCGGGCGCGGAGGGGCGCTCGCCCTGCTGGTGGGCTCGCTGGTCGGCAGCTACTTCAACATCCCGGTGACCGAGATTCCGGGACAGCCGGTGACGGTCGGAGCCGTCGTCGATTTTTTCGGCATGCAGTATCCCGTACCGGTCATGATCGATCGACCGGGCACGCTCATCGCCGTCAATGTGGGCGGCGCCGTGATCCCGGCATGCATGTCGCTCTACCTGCTGGCGCGTTATGAGTTATGGCTCAAGGCCGCGATCGCGACTGCCGGCGTCGCCGCTTTCATCCACTGGATGGCGACGCCCGTTCCGGGGCTGGGGATCGCGGTGCCCGTCTTCGCGCCGGCGCTCGGCGCTGCGGTGGCGTCGCTGCTGCTGGCCCGCGAACGCGCGGCCCCGCTGGCCTATGTGACGGGCTCCCTTGGTACGCTGATCGGTGCGGATCTTTTGAACATCGACAAGATCGGCGCTCTTGGGGCGCCTGTCGCCTCGATCGGCGGGGCGGGCACATTCGACGGAATATTCCTCACCGGCATTCTGGCGGTCCTGCTCGCCAGCTTTTACGTCCCGCGTGAGGCCGGAAAGACGGCTTAGCCGCATCAAAAGGTTGGCGCGACGCCCCGATGCGCGTCGGCGCGCTGCGCGCGCCCCAGCCCGGATCCGTCACCACAATTGGGTCAGGCACAGGCTGACATCGCGCCGCGCTCGCCTTATATCAGCACCGCCCGGCCCGTCCGGGCTTTCGGCGTTGGAGGCAAAGTGACCGGGAGCACACGATCGAGCGAAGGACTGGACCCGCGCCGGCGGCGGCTGCTGTATCACGCGTGGCACCGCGGCACCCGCGAGATGGACCTGATCATGGGGCGCTTCGCGGACGCGGCGATCGCAACTCTCACCGACGGCGAGCTCGACGAGTTCGAGCATCTGTCGAATGCGCCGGACCCGGATCTCTACGCCTGGATCAGCGGCAAGCGGCCGGTCGCGTCCGGCTACGACACGCCCATGTTCCGGCGCCTGCGTGATTTTGCGGAGGCCGGCGGCCAGTGACACGCGCGTCCCGTTCTCCGGCGGAATTGCTGGCGGCCGGCCGGCCGCTCACCCTCGCCAACGTCGCCGAAGGCGCCGAAAGCCTGGTGCTGTCCGACCTGGCGCGCGCGATCGCGGCCCGGCCGAATGCACCGCCGACCAGCCTGGTGGTCGTCTGCCGCGATGGGCAGCGCATGGCGTTGCTCGCGCGCGCGTTGTCGTTCTTCGCGCCCGATGTGGCGACGCTCGAGTTTCCGGCCTGGGATTGCCAGCCCTATGACCGGGTATCGCCGCATTCCGGATTCGTCGCCCAGCGCATGACGGCGCTCGCGCGCCTGGCCCGCCTGAAAGGGCGCGAAGGCGGGTCGATCCTGCTCACCACGGTGAATGCCGCCCTTCAGCGCGTGCCGCCAAAAGGGCTCGTCGTCAATCAGACCCTCTCCGCCGCGCCCGGCAACATGCTGGCCATGGACGGGGTGGTGAAATGGCTCGAGCTCAACGGCTTCGTCCGCGCCTCGACGGTGCGCGAGCCCGGCGACTATGCGG